>JBKPRV010000243.1:0-6389 GCA_046734715.1 Actinomycetota bacterium
GCTGGAGGCGGCGTGGTTCCTGGGCGACCGCGAGGGGCGCACGACGGGGCTGCGGGCCGTGCGCCGGCTGGCCCAGAAGCTACGCATGCCCTGGTACGAGGGCGTGGCCACCATGTACGAAGCCCGCCAGCTCATCGCCGAGGGCGACCTGGCCCAGGCCGAGCCCCGAGCCGACCCGCTGCTGGAGGTGGCGCTGGCCGAGGGCCAGAACATCGGCGGGGTCTACGGCGCCCAGGGCTTCGCCATCATCTCGTTCCAGGACCGGGAGGTCGAGGCCGAGCCAGTGGTGCGCGCCATGGTCGACGCCACCCTGGAAGAGCTGCTGGTAGTGGACATCGCCTACCGGGCGGCGCTGGCCCGGCACTACGCCGACGTGGGCCGCACCGACGAGGCGACGTGGTTCTTCTCCGGGCTGTTCGATGATGACTTCGAGGGGCCAGGCCGGCTCTACGGGTGCCACCAGGCCGTCATCCTCGGGCTGATCTCCGAGGCCTGCGTGGCCATGGACTCCAAGGAGCACGCACCCCAGCTCCACCGGCTGCTGCAACCGTGGCTGGGCCTGCACCTCCAGGTCACGCCCTCGCTCTACCTCGGCCCGACCTCCCTCTACGTGGGGATGCTGGAGCAGGTCATGGGCCGGCTCGACGATGCGGTCGCCCATTTGGAGCAGTCGGTGGACGAGGCCCGCGCCGCGGGCATCGTCGCCTGCCAGCCGATGCAGCCGGAGGTCGCCCTGGCCCGCGTGCTGGCCGAGCGCCGGGCGCCGGGAGACGTGCCGGCCGCCACCGACCTGCTGGCGATGGCCAAGCGCAGCGCCCAACGCCACGGGATCGCCCGGTTCATCCACCAGTGCACCGCGGCCGAGGCGCTCGTCGTCGGGCCGCGCTAGCCCGGCCCGACCCACGACACGTCGCCCTTGCGCGGCGTGTCCTCAGCGCCTAGACGGGGAACACCTTCGCCCATGCCCGTCCACTTCGCCGACCGTCGCGACGCGGGTCGTCGCCTGGCCGCCCGCCTCGCCGATCTCACCGGCGAGGACGTCGTCGTGCTCGGGCTGCCCCGCGGCGGAGTCCCGGTGGCGGCCGAGGTGGCGCGCCCGCTGGGCGCGCCGCTGGACGTGCTCGTGGTGGGCAAGATCGGGGTGCCGGGCCACGAGGAGCTGGCCCTGGCCGCGGTGGCCGACGACGGGCGGGTGGCCCTCAACCCGGGCGTGATCGCCGCCACCGGGCTGGCCGACGAGGACGTGGACCGCCTGGCCCGCCGCCACGCCGCCGACCTGGCCCGCCGGGGAGGCGAGCTGCGGGAGGGCCGTGCGCCCGAGCCGCTGGAGGGCCGCACCGTGGTGGTGGTGGACGACGGCATGGCCACGGGCGCCACCATGCGGGTGGCGCTCGACGTGGTCGGCCTGCGCTCGCCCGAGGCGGTGGTGGTGGCGGTGCCGGTGGCGGCCCCGGAGGCCGTGGCCGCGGTGGCGGCGGTGGCGACCCGCGTCGAGTGCCTCCACGCCCCGCCGGACTTCCGCGCCGTCGGCCCCTGGTACCGCGACTTCACGCAGGTCAGCGACGCCGAGGTGCGGTCGCTCCTGCGGGACGGGATGTCACGGACGCTGTAGCGCAGCGGCCACCCGGGACACGAGCGGGTCGGTGAACACGTCGGCCAGGGGGACCGGGAGCGTGAGCTTCCAGTTGGGGCGCTCCTCGATCGTGCCGGGCAGGTTGGGCCGCTGGCGCAGGGCGAGCGCGTCCTCCAGGGTGGCGGCCACGAGGGCGCTCGGCGCCGCGGCCAGGTGGGCGTGGGCGGCCACGACCACCTCGTCGACCGGGGCGTCGGGCCTCAGCCCGGTGATGCCGATCAGCTTGCCCTTGAGCCGCTCCAGCTGGGCCTCGTCGGGCTCGATGCCCGCGGCTCGCTGGTCGGCGGCGTCCTCGCCCGACCACACGCCCGCCACCGTGGGGAGGTCGTGGGTGGTGAGGGTGGCCAGGGCCTGAGAGGGGTACTGCTCGGGCGGGGCGTCCTCGAACCAGGCGACCCGCGTCGAGAGCACCCCGGCGCCGGCCAGCGCCGCCTTCACCTCGGGCTCGACCGTGCCCAGGTCCTCGCCCACCACCACGGCGCCCGAGCGCACGCTCTCGATGGCCAGGACCGCCAGCAGCTCGTCGCCCCGGTAGCGGACGTACGCCCCGTCGGTCGGACCGCCGCCGGGCGGGATCCAGAACAGGCGGAACAGGCCCATGACGTGGTCGATGCGCAGCCCGCCGCCCTGGCCCAGCGCCGCCCGCCACAGCGCCACGAGCGGCCCGTAGCCGGCGGCGCGCAGGGCATGGGGGATGAACGGTGGCAGTCCCCAGTCCTGGCCACGGCGGTTGAAGGCGTCGGGCGGCGCCCCCACCCGCACGTCCCCGGCCAGCATGTCCTGGAAGGCCCAGGCGTCGGCCCCGTCAGGATCCACGCCGATGGCCAGGTCGGTGAGCAGCGGCAGCGGCTCGGACGCCCGGGTCAGCTGGTCGTCCGCGAGGAACTGGAGCCAGGCCCAGAACCCGACCTGCTGGGGATGGGCGTCGGCGAAGTCGGCGACCGCGGCGGCGCCGGGGTGCCGGTGCTCGACGGGCCACAAGCGCCAGCCCCGCCCGTGGTGCTCGGCCAGGGCGCAGAAGCGGGCGTAGGTCTCGAGCTCCTCACCCTGCTCCTGCCGCCAGCGCTCGAAGCGCAGGTCGGGGCCGAGGTCGTCCCACAGCGTGCCCAGGGCGTCCCGCTTGAGCGCCCACACCCGGTCCCGGTCGAGCAGGGGGGCGTCGTTGAGCCGCCGCGCCTCGGCCGCGGCCGCCGCGATCTCGGGATGGGCGGCCGTGCCGGGCAGGTCCTCGATGCGCAGGGCCAGCGGGGTGAGCCAGCGCCGGCTGGACGGGTAGTAGGGGCTGGGCTCGACCCGGTCGATCGGGATCGGGGCGTGCAGCGGGTTGACCGCCACCATCCCCGCGCCCCGGCCGGCGGCCCAGGTCCCGATGGCGCGCAGGTCACCGAAGTCGCCGATGCCCCAGCTCGCGGCCGAGCGGCAGGCCGGGAGCTGGACCGACAGCACCCAGGCCCGCAGGTCGTCCGGGAGAGCGCCGCGGCCGGGCGTGACGATCAGCCGGGTGACCGGACCGCCGTCGAGCGGGTGGAGCTCGTGGTAGCCGATGGGCAGGTCGGGTGGCAGCGCCCCCTCGGCGCGGTGCGCGCTCCCGTCCTCCAGCCGCAGCTCGCACGGCCCCCACAGCGGCTCGGCCACCCCGGCTCGCACCACCCAGAGTGGTTGCTCCGGGCCCGGCGGGCCCGAGTCAGACCCGTTGTCACCGCCCGCTCCCATGGCGGCTCGCAGCGCGACGCGGGTCTCGGGCGATGTGGGGTGCCACTGCCCGCCCACGTCGAAGTACCCGTCGTCGATGCCCCAGGCGTCGGTGGCCATCGCCGCGCACCGTACCCGGCCGACCTGGGAGGGTCACTGGCCGGCGGGCGAGGGCGCGCGCTCCGCGGCCGGACGCCGGCTGTTGACCGCGGCGATCCCGGCCACAGTCAGGGCCCCGCCGATGACGAGGCGCCACTGGAACGGCTCGTCCAGCACCACGATGCCCAGGATCACGGCCACGACCGGGATGATGTAAGTGACCAGCGACGCCTTCGTAGGGCCCAGGTCGGCGACCACCTGGTAGTTGAGGACGTAGGCCACCCCGGTGCCCAGCGTGCCGAGCGCCAGGATGGCGGCCACCCGGGTGGGCGTCAGGTGGACGCCACCCACGGCGGAAGTGACCGCCGCCACCGGGAACAGCAGCACCGCGCCTGTCGTCAACTGGCCGGTGGCGGCCACGATGGGCGGGATGGCCAGCAGATGCATCCGCATGTAGATGAAGGTCACGCCGTAGGCCGCGCCGGCCAGGACGGCGGCGAGCGCGCCGGCCCGCGACGAGCCCGCCAGGTCCGACGCCCCCAGGCCCGCGGCCACGGACACCCCCACCACGCCCACGCCCAGGCCCAGCACCTGGATCGGGCGCAGCCGCTCGTGCAGCGCCACCGCGGCGAGCAGGGCCGTGAACAGGGGCGTCGAGGCGTTGAGCACGGCGGTGAGCGCGGAGGTGATGTGCTGCTCGCCCCAGGCCAGCAGGGTGAACGGCACGATGTTGCCGGCCAGCGTGACCACCGCGAAGTGCCGCAGCATGACCCGGTCGGTGGGCACCCGGCCGCCCTGGCTGCGCAGCACCAGCGCGAGGACCCCCGCCCCGAGGGTGATGCGGGCCCAGGCGACGGTGGTCGGGGTGAGGCCCTCGACCGCCACCTTGATGAAGAGGAACGACCATCCCCAGATGAAGGCGAGCAGGCACAGCCGGCGCATCGGGGCAGTCAACCAGCCTCCTGCCGCCACCTACACTTGTCTCCATGTCCAAGTCGTTGGTCGAGCGGCGTCTCAGCCAGGTCGCCGGGCGGCTGCGGCAGCTGCGCGAGGAGCTCGCGGTCACCGGCGAGCAGCTCAACCACCTGGCCGACGCCGCCGACGACGCCCGCCTGCGCGCCCTGGTGTCCGAGACGCCGGTCGCCGACCACGACCACCGCGAGGCAGAGCGCCACGCGGAGGCGATGCGCCGCCACCAGGCCAAGGTGCTCGACGAGATCGCGCGCCTGGAGCGGGACCAGGACGAGCTGCTCGACCGGCTGTCGGCCGAGTCGAAAGCGCGCTAGACGTAGAGACCCAGCGAAAGGAACGCCCTTGGCCACCCGCGTCGTGATTGCCGAGGACGAGGCCATCATCCGCCTCGACCTGAAGGAGACCCTCGAAGAGGAGGGCTACACCGTCGTCGGCGAGACCGGACGGGGCGACGAGGCCGTCAGGCTCGTGCGGGAGCTCGAGCCGGACATCGCCATCCTCGACATCAAGATGCCCGGGCTGGACGGCCTGGCCGCGGCCCGCGAGATCGCGGGCGAGCGCCGCGCCGCCGTGCTGATCCTCACCGCCTTCTCCCAGCGCGACCTCATCGAGCAGGCCCGCGACGCGGGTGCGCTGGCCTATCTGGTCAAGCCCTTCGAGCGCACCGAGCTGGTCCCTGCGGTGGAGGTGGCGCTGGGGCGCTTCCGGGAGCTGCGGGCCCTGGCCGACCAGACGGCCAGCCTGGAGGAGCAGCTCGAGACCCGCAAGATCGTCGACCGGGCCAAGGGCAAGCTCATGGACGAGTTCGGGCTGAACGAGAGCTCGGCCTTCACGTTCATCCAGCGCAAGGCCATGTCGGAGCGGGTGACGATGCGCGACGTCTCCCAGCGCATCATCGACGGCGAAGTCAAGCCGCCGGACTGAGCCGCACTCGTGGCCGGCGACCCCCTCCTGCTCATCGACGGGAACTCGCTCACCTACCGCGCCTTCTTCGCCCTGCCCACCGACCTGACCACCGCCTCGGGCCAGGTCACCAACGCGGTGTTCGGGTTCACGTCGATGCTCATCAACCTCATGCGCGACCACGGGCACCGGCGCATGGCGGTGGCCTTCGACCGGCCCGAGCCCACGTTCCGCCACGCTCAGGTGGCGGACTACAAGGCGGGGCGAACCGCCGCGCCAGACATCCTGCGCCAGCAGATGGGTCTCGTGCGCGAGGTGGTGGAGACCCTGGGCATCCGGACGCTGGACCTGGCGGGCTACGAGGCCGACGACATCATCGCCACCCTCGCCACCGAGGCCCGCGACGCGGGGCTCGACGTGATCGTGGTGACCGGCGACCGCGACGTGTACGCGCTGGTGGAGGACCCGCACGTCAAGGTGCTCTACAACCGGCGCGGCGTGTCCGACTACGTGCTCTACGACGAGGCCGGCATCGAGGAGCGCACCGGCGTCACGCCCACGCTGTACCGCCAGTACGCGGCGCTGCGGGGCGATCCCTCCGACAACCTGCCGGGCGTGCCGGGGGTGGGGGAGAAGACCGCGGCCAAGCTCATCAACAGCTACGGCGGCCTCGACGGCATCTTCGAGCACCTCGACGACCAGACGCCCAAGCTGCGCGCCAACCTCGCCGAGCACGAGGCCCAGGTCCGCCAGAACGCCGAGGTCATGAAGCTGGTGTGCGACGCCCCGGTGGGCGTCACCATCGACGAGCTGGACCGGCGCCCGGCGGACGTGGCCGAGGTGCGGCGGCTGTTCGACTTCCTGGAGTTCCACAGCCTGGGCGAGCGGCTCACCGAGGCGCTGGGGGAGGACCTGGGCGTCGGGGGTGCCCCCGCCGACGTGCTGGAGGCCGAGGTCACGGAGCTCACCTCACCGGCCGAAGCGGTGGCCGCGCTGGACGCGGCCCGGGCCGCGGGCGAGGGCGCTCCGCTGGCGGTGGCGGCGGCGTGGGCCGGCAGCGAGGGCCGCACCCCGCTGCAGGGCCTCGCGC
>JBKPRV010000244.1:0-2963 GCA_046734715.1 Actinomycetota bacterium
CCGCTCGAACACGTCCTTGTGGAAGTTGCGGTCGCGGGCGCCCATGCCCCCGATGTACAGCGCCAGGTTGGGCCGCAGCAGGTCGGCGCACGCCTCGACGTCGTCGCCCGGCACCACCGGGACCACGCAGGCCACCTCGAAGTCGTCGATCGTGTGCCGGGCGCCGGGCCGGGAGAACCCCTCCTCCAGCGCCTTGCGGTAGAAGTCGTCGGCCTTGGGCGAGAAGAACATCGGCAGCCATCCGTCGCCGATCTCGGCTGCCAGGGCCACGTTCTTCGGGCCCTCGGCCCCCAGGAAGATGGGGATGTTCGGCCGCAACGGCCGCACGATCGACTTGAGCGGCTTGCCCAGGCCCGTACCGCCCGGCAGCGGCATGGCGTAGTGCTCGCCGATGTACTCGACGGGCTCGTCGCGGGCCACGATGCGCCGCACGATCTCGACGTACTCGCGGGTGCGGGCCAGGGGCTTGGCGTAGTCCTGGCCGTACCAGCCCTCGACCACCTGGGGCCCGGACACGCCCAGCCCCAGGATCATGCGACCGCCCGACAGGTGGTCGAGCGTGATGGCGGTCATGGCCGTGGAGGCCGGTGTGCGGGCCGAGATCTGGGTGATGGCCGTGCCCAGCCTGACCTTGGTGGTGGTCGCGCCCCACCAGGCGAGCGGGGTGAAGCAGTCGGACCCGTATGCCTCCGACGTCCAGATGGAGTCGAACCCGAGGCTCTCGGCTGCCGTGATCTGATCTACTGCGTCGACCGGCGGCCCGCTGGAGGGCCAGTAGCCGATGATCAGCCCCAGCTTCACCCGCGCACCCGGACGTTGGGACCGGACGAGCCGTTGGCGGCCTCACCGGAGGCCTCCGCGGTCTCGACCGCCTGGTCCAGGGCGTCCTCGACCGCCTCCTGCACCTCTTCGGCAGTCTCGGCCGCTTCCTCGACCTTCTTCTGCTCCTCGCCGGGCAGGGTGCCGAGGTTGGCCAGGCCGGACAGCATCTCGCGCAGCTGCGTGAGCTGGCCGGTGACGGCGTCGCGCTGGCGGGTGAGCTCGGCCACCTCGCGCTCGGCCTGCTTCTTGGTGACCTCGGCGTGGGTCTTGGCCTCGAACACCAGCTGGTCGGCCTCGGAGCGGGCGTCGGCCACCGTGCGCTCGGCGAAGGAGCGGGCCTTCTCCTGCACATCGGCCGACTCGGCGTCGGCATCCTTGCGGCGCTGCTCGGCGGCCTGGTCGATCTCCTTGGCGCGCTGGTCGGCGGAGCGGGCGCGCTGCTCGGCCTCGCCCACCAGGCGCTGGGTGGCGGCCATGGCCGCGTCGTGGCGCTCGCCCTCCTCGCGCTCGGACCGCTCGCGGCGTTCGGCCAGCTCGAGCTCCAGGGCCTGCAGCTCGGCCTCGCGCTTCTCCTTGGCCTTGGTGAGCAACTTCGAGGCGGCGGCCCGCTTCTCCTCGGCCTCCCGGGAAGCCACGTTGCGCAGCTCGATGATCTCGCGCTCGGCCGTGGCCCGCATGGTGGCCATCTCGCGCTCGGCCGTGGCCCGCAGCTCGGCCACCTCGTGGTCGGTGGTGGTGCGCAGCTGGCTGGTCTCCCGCTCCGCCTCGCCCCGCATGGCCTCGACCTCGCGCCGGACGTTGGCTCGCTGCTCGCCGACCTCGCGGTCGGCGGAGTCCCGCGTGGCCTTGGCCTCGCGCTCGGCCGCGGTCTTGACCGCGGTGGCGACCGCCCGGGCCTTTTCGACCACCTCCTTGGACTCGAGGTGGGCGGCGGCGATCAGCTTCTCAGCCTCCCGCTTGGACTCGCCCCGGTGCTCGTTGGCCTGCTCGTCGGCGAGGCGCAGCAGCTGTTCGACCCGGCTCCCCAGCCCGGACAGCGTGGGCTGCGCCCGCTCTTCCAGTTGCTTGGACTGCTCCGCCACCTTCCGCTCGAGCTCGCCGATGCGATCGCGGGCGTCGGACGTTCCGGTCTTGGCCCGCGATGCAGCGTCGGTCAGCTCGTCAATGCGGGCGTGCAGCCGCTCGATGAACATGTCGACCTGTGTGCGCTCGTAGCCCCTGAGGACGATCGTGAAGTCAGGGGATCCACCGCTGCCTGTCGACGGTGAAGAAGTTGTACCCATGGCGTCCCACTATGTCAGACGGTGAGAGGTCGATGTTCCACCGAGCGGCGACGCCGGCGCGGTTCTGGCCCGTTTGCCCACGGTGAGCGCGGCTCGACCGAAATTGAAACGTGTTCTAGTCTGACACCTAGGACCGAGGAGCCGTCATGTCGCACCGCTACCCCTTCCCCATCCCCTTCGGCTGGTTCTGCGTGGGCTACCCGGAGGACTTCCCGGTCGGCGAGGCCAAGCCCCTCTACTACTGGGCCCGGCACCTCGTGGGCTGGCGTGACACCGCGGGCGACTTCCACCTGCAGGACGCCTTCTGCCCCCACCTCGGGGCCCACCTCGGCCACGGCGGCACCGTTGTCGGCTGCGAGATCCGCTGCCCCTTCCACGGCTGGCAGTACGACGCCGAGGGCACCAACACCGTCATCCCCTACAGCGAGCGGCTCAACCGCAAGGCCCGGCTCCACACCTACCCGACGCTGGAGCGCAACGGCGTCGTGCTGGCCTGGTACCACCCCGAGGACACCGAGCCGCTCTGGGACGTGCCCGAGGAGCCCGAGCTGAACGGCCACCCCGACTGGGCGCTGGTGGGCACGACCCACTACGAGATCGACGCCGCCCTCCAGGAGATGGCCGAGAACGCGGTGGACTCGGCCCACTTCCGGTACGTGCACAACACGGCCGAGGTCCCAGTGCTGGAGGAGTACAGCACGGGCTTCCCCGAGGCGATCATGCGCTCGGCCCAGAAGTTCCCCACTCCTCGCGGGGTCATCGAGGGCCGGATCGACACCCACGCCCACGGCCCGGGGATCTCCAAGGTGCTGTTCTCCGGCATCATCGACACCGTCAACTACGCGGTCACGACGCCCA
>JBKPRV010000245.1:0-3989 GCA_046734715.1 Actinomycetota bacterium
TAGTGCCGTCTCGTGGGCTCGGAGATGTGTATAAGAGACAGGGCTACAACGCCGTATCCAACGTCTACTGTGATGCCCCGGTCAGCGCCGCGTTGGGCGCGGCCGTGCAGTCCCACCTTACCCAGCTCAAGGACAACAACGACGTCACCGACACCCTCGTCGACTGGGTCCAGCGGGTCGAGGGGATGAGCCCGCAGGGCAGCTGCGGCGGCGGTAACTCGCGGGCGGCAGCGCCGGCCGCGGAGTCGGGCGGGGAGTCCGGCGGTCACGGCGGCCTGATCCTCGCCGGCCTGCTCGGCGCGGGCGCGCTCGGCGTGGGCGGCTGGATGTTCTCCAGGCGGCGCAAGAAGCAGCGGCAGCTGGCCGACCTGCGGGCCGAGGTGGTCTCGCTGTACGACCGGCTGGGCGCGGACGTGTCGAACATCGACCCCAAGGACAACGAGACCGCGCGGCAGGCGCTGGCCGACGCCTCCGAGCGCTACACCGCAGCCGGCTCGCAGCTCGCGCAGGCTGACAGCCCGGGGAAGTTCGCGGTAGCCAAGCGGACCGCGCTGGAGGGGTTGTACGCGGCGCGCACCGCCCGCGAGGAGCTCGGCCTGAACCCCGGACCCGAGCTGCCGCCGCTGTACCCGAGCACAGGGCAGACCATGTCGGAGCCGACCACGGTCAATGTCCGGGGCCAGGACATCCAGGGCTACCCGAGTTACCAACCCGGCGCGCCTTACTACTACGGCGGGGGCGGCGGCTACGCGGCCGGCTGGTACGCCATGCCGTTCTGGGAGACGTTGCTGCTGGGTAGCGTGCTGACCGGTGGGTTCGGTGGGTGGGGTGGCGGCGGCTTCGACTCCGGCTACCGCGAGGGCTACCAGGAGGCTCAGCACGACGTGGACCGTGAGCAGGCCGGCGCCGGAGACAGCGGCTGGGCCGGCGGTGGCGACTCCGGTGGTTGGGGTGGCGGCTTTGGCGGTGGTGGCGGCGACTGGGGTGGCGGCGGCGGTGACTGGGGCGGTGGCGGTGGTGGCGGCGACTTCGGCGGTGGCGGTGGCGGCGACTGGTAGGCCGGTGAGCGGTCAACCGGGCCGCGGCGCCGGCCGGGTCAGCAGCCTGCCGGAGCAGCTCCCGCTGGAGGGGATGCCGCGGCGGCTGTTCGCCTGCACGCCGTCACGGCTGACCTCGTTCATCGACTGCCCGCGCCGGTACCGGCTGGCGTACGTCGATCGGCCGGCGCCGGGGAAAGGGCCGCCGTGGGCCCACAACTCGATGGGCGCCGCGGTGCACGCTGCGCTGAAGCAGTGGTGGGACCTGCCGCGATCCCGCCGGACCCCGCTGGCCGCCGGCACGCTGCTGGACCGCGACTGGGCGGACGACGGGTTCCGCGACCCGGCGCACTCCGCGCAGTGGCGGCAGCGGGCGCGCAGCTGGGTGGAGAGCTACGTGGCCGCGCTCGACCCGGCCCGTGAGCCGGTCGGCGTGGAGCGGTACGTGGCGACCCGCACCGACCGGCTGGCGCTGTCCGGCCGGGTGGACCGGATCGACACCCGCGGTGACGAGGCGGTCATCGTCGACTACAAGACCGGGCGCCACCGGCCCGGCGAGGCGGACACGCGGGGCTCGACCGCGCTGGCGATGTACGCGCTCGCCACCGGACGCACCCTGCGCCGGCCGTGCCACCAGGTTGAGCTGCACCATCTGCCGAGCGGCGCCGTGGTCGGCTGGCGGCACACCGAGGAGTCGCTGGCCCGGCACCTGCGGCGCGCCGAGCAGGTCGCCGAGGACATCGTGGCCGCCACCGACACGCTGGCTGCCGGAGCCGGGCCGGACGAGGTCTTCCCGCCGCGGACCGGGCAGCACTGCGGCTGGTGCGACTTCCGGGCCCACTGCCCCGAGGGGCAGGCCGCCGCGCCGGCCCGCGTGCCCTGGGCCGGCCTCGACCCGGCTCCGGAGACGGCCCCCGAGCCGGCAGCAGCATCCGGTCCCGGGCCGGCTGATGCCCCGGGCGGCTGAGCGGCCGGTGGGTGTCCGGCAGCCGTTCCTGCACGACCTGGTGACCTGCGTGCAGGCCCCGACGCAGGTGCTGTCCGACCGGAACGGGCAGATCCGCGAGCAGGGCGTGCAGGGCGTGCTGCACGGCGACCTGCGGGTGCTGTCCCGGGCGGAGCTGCTGGTGGACGGCACCGAACCGGTCGGCATCGCCGGGGGCCCGGTGGCCGGGGCGGCGGCCCGGTTCAGTGCGGTGGTTCGCGGGCTGGGAGATCCGGGTGTGGATCCCACTGTTCGGGTCGAGCGGGAGCGCCGGATCCGGGCCGGCGGCCTCGACGAGGAGATCCGGGTGGTCTCCACCGCGCTCGGCCCGGTCAGCACGGAGGTGTCCCTGCTGGTCGCCGCCGATCTCGCCCCGCTGGGGGAGATCCGGGGCGGCCTGCCGCGGCGCCCCACGGTCGGGCCCGAGATCGCGCCCGGCGGAACGCTGCGCTGGTCCGACCGGTACGTCGAGGTCGAGCTGACCGCGCCGGCGGCGGCCGTTCGGCCGGCGGCGCGCGCCGCCGAGGGCACCAGGATTGCCGAGGACGTCGAGCCGGACGGTGGCGTGAGGCCTGTGGAGGGCGCCGCGGAGGGCGCCGGGCCCGACGATGGGCTGGCGCGGCTGTGCTGGCGGGTCGAGCTGCCCGGACCGGGGGAGCGGGTGCTGCGGTGGAGCCTGGCGGTTCGGGACCGCTCCCCGGTGCTGGCCGGCCCGGAGGGCGGCCCGGGCTGGTCCCGGCCGCAGGTGCGGGCCGATGACCCGCGGCTGGCCGCGTTGCTGGAAAGGGCCTTGGACGACCTGGCCGGGCTGCGGCTGGCCACGCCGCAGGCGCCCGACGACGCGTTCCTCGGTGCCGGCGCGCCCTGGTACCTCACCCTGTTCGGGCGGGACAGCCTGTGGGCCGCCAGAATGCTGCTGCCGCTGGGCACCGCACTGGCCGGCGGCACGCTGCGGGCGCTGGCCGCCCGGCAGGGCCGCCGCACCGTGCCGGGCACCGGCGAGGCCCCCGGCAAGATCATGCACGAGCTGCGCCGCCCCGACCTGCGGCCATGGACGGCCGGCGGCGGCGCCGAGCTGCGGCTGCCCCCGCTGTACTACGGCACCGTCGACGCCACGCCGCTGTGGGTCTGCCTGCTGCACGACGCGTGGCGCTGGGGGCTGGCCGAGGACGAGGTGGCCGCGCTGCTGCCGCACACCGAGGCCGCGCTCGGCTGGCTGGCGGCGGACGGCGACCCGGACGGCGACGGCTTCCTGGAGTACCTCGACCCGACCGGCCACGGGCTGGCGAACCAGGGGTGGAAGGACTCGGCCGACGCGGTCCGGTTCGCCGACGGGTCCCGGGCGGCGCCGCCGGTGGCGCTGTGCGAGGTGCAGGGGTACGCCTACGAGGCGGCCCGGCACGGCGCGGACCTGCTCGAGGCCTTCGGGCGCCCGGGAGCGCACCGGTGGCGGCAGTGGGCGGCCGACCTGGCCGGCGCGTTCCGCGAGCGGTTCTGGGTGGACGCGCCGGCCGGGCGGTACCCCGCGCTGGCGCTGGACGGCGCCAAGCGGCCGGCCGACGTGGTCACCAGCAACATCGGCCACCTGCTCGGCACCGGCCTGCTGGACCAGGCCGAGTCGGCGCTGGTGGCCCGCCGGGTGGTGGCCGCTGACCTCGACTCCGGGTTCGGGCTGCGCACCATGTCGGCCGGCGAGGTGGCCTACGCGCCGCTGAGCTACCACTGCGGCTCGGTCTGGCCGCACGACACCGCGATCGTCCTGCACGGGCTGAGCCGCTCCGGCCACGGCGACCTGGCCGGGCCGCTCATCGAGGGGCTGTTGGCAGCCGGCGCCGCATTCGGCTACCGGCTGCCCGAGCTGTACGCCGGGGACGGTCGGGAGCAGGCGCCGCGCCCCGTGCCCTACCCCGGGGCGTGCCGCCCGCAGGCCTGGTCCGCCGCGGCCGCGGTCAGCCTGCTTCAGGTGC
>JBKPRV010000246.1:0-4101 GCA_046734715.1 Actinomycetota bacterium
CTCCATGGCCGCCCGGTGGGGCAGCGGCACGGTCGGCCCCGAGACGGCCCTCCGGAACGCATCGGACGGGCTCGCCGCCGCCCGCGCGACGGCCTGATTGCCGACCATCCCCTGGAGCTGGAGCACCACGTGCAAGGGCTCCCGGGGGTGTGCCCCCGCCGTCGCCTGGTGGCGCGGTGCATGCCGCGTGTCCTGTCGCCTCACGGACGCCCCTCTCGCGGTCGCCGAGCGCTCCCTCACGGTACCTCTCCCTTGCGGGGCCACGATGCGTCAGGCACTGTGACCGGCAGTGGCCGAGAACTGGTTCCTCAAGATCGACGGCATCGAGGGCGAATCGCTCGACAAGGTCCACAAGGGCGAGATCGACGTGCAGTCGTGGTCGTGGGGGGTCGTGCACGAGGGGTCGCCCGGTCCGGGCGGCGGCGGGGCCGGCCGGGTGTCCTTCCAGGACTTCCACTTCGTGGCGAGGATCAGCAAGGCGTCACCGCAGCTCTTCCTGTCGTGCGCGACCGGCGTCCATCACAAGGGCGCCACGTTGAGCGGGAGCCGTCTCGGCGACAAGGCCTCGGGCGACTTCCTCAAGTACAAGCTCAGCGACGTCCTGGTGACGAGCGTGCAGCACGGGGAGGGCGGATCCGACCTGCCCACCGAGCAGTTCTCGCTCGGCTACGCCCGCTTCGAGATCACGTTCACGCCCCAGAGCACGGACGGCAGCCCCGGCCCGCCTGTCTCCGCCGGGTTCGACGTGAAGCTGAACAAGAAGATCTGAGCCTCAGGCCTCGGCGGGGAGCAGGAACCCGGACTCGACCAACCGGTGGATGACCGGCAGCGCGGCGCCCGCGACCGCGCCCGGATCGGCCCCGACCGAGCGGGCCACCTCACCGAGGATGGCAGCGAGGGGCCGCGAGCCGTCGCACGCGGCCACGATGGCAGCGACCGCCCCGTCGACCTCGCCTTCCCGGCACAGGCCGGCCGTCTGGCGCAGCCGCCGGTCGGTCACCGACCACCCACCGTCGCCCGGCCGGGCCCTCTCGTCCAGGACCACGTCGGGCGCGACCCGGAGGTGGGCGGCGGCGAGCGCCTCGCCATCGTGGGCGGCCACGAAGTCGGCGAGCTCGAACATCGCGCCGATGTGGTCGCCGCAGGGCATGCAGAAGTCCTGTGCGGCCTCCTCGGCCCGGAACCAGCCTTCGCCGCCTGCCCGGCGGCGCATGGTGACGAGCCCGAGGCCGATGGCCTCGATGCGGTGATGCTCGTAGTACGCCATCCACCGGTCGTACTCGGGCTCCCAGCGGTCGGGCGCCTCGGTCTGGCGCAGCCAGTTGGCCGCGTGCGTCGCCGGGTCGAGGGCCTCCCGCACCAGCACGAGGGCGTCGCAGCCGGTTCCTTCGAACCAGCCGGCGAGCCGCTCCCGCCAGTCCTCGCCCGCGATGTGCGCCCACGAGGCCAGGCATTGGAAGTGCCCGCCGTCCATGAGGTGGGCGGGGGCCGAGCGGACGAGCGTCCGGCACAGCTCGTCGACCGGTGCCGCCGCGTCGCGGAACAGGTAGCGCTCGGAGGGCGAGATGACGAACGGCGGGTTGGCGATCACGAGCCCGAAGGCCTCGCCCGCGACCGGATCGAACATGTCGCCCGTGCGCACTTCGACATGGTCCACCCCGTTGAGCTCCAGCGTCAGCGTGGCCATGGCGGCCGCCCTCGGGTTGAGGTCGGACGCCACGACCCGCTGGCTGTGCGGCGAGGCGAACAGCGCCTGGACCCCGCACCCGGTGCCGATGTCGAGCGTGGACACGCCCGGGCGGCGCACGGTGGCGCCGGCCAGCGCCATCGACGACGTGCTGACGCCGATGACGTGGTCGGCGGCCAGGGGGGCGCCGGCCCGCGGCGTTCGGTCGTGGGCTACGACCCAGGCGGCGGGAGCCTCGATCGGCCGCACGGTGATGCGGGCCACGACGTCGTCCCCCTCGATGCCGACCACGCCGCCCGCCGCCACCTCCTCGACCGGCACGGGAGCGAGGGCCTGCCGCGCGTCGCCGAGCGAGACGGGCACGCCGACGACGAACAGGCGCAGCAGGGTGTCGAGCGCGTCGCCCGCCCGAGTGGCCCGGACCAGCGGCGCCAGCTCACCGGCCGCCACGTGAGCGACGGCGTGGGGCCCGAGGCGCTCGGTCATCGCGACGAAGTCGAACCCGGCGCCGTCCAGGCCGGCGCGGAGCCGCCGGGCCGTCGCCGGTCCTTCCAGGAAGCGCACCGTGGGTTACCGCCCGGCCGGCCCGCCCGGTCAGGCCGGGGTCGCGCCGATCAGCACGACGACCAGCGTGGCGGGCTCGTCGAACGGGTTGCGCCAGGCGTGGCGGGTGCCGTTCTGGACGACGGTGTCGCCCGGGCCGAGCTCGACGGTCGCACCGTCGTCCAGCTCGAGGACGACCCGTCCGGACACCACGTACTCGAAGTCGATCGTCGCGGTCGTGTGCATGCCCGGGTTGTCCGGCTCCATGTGGCCGAGCATCCCCGGCAGCGCGGCCTCGACCTCGGCCAGCCCCGCCTCCACGTCGACTCCCTCCGGCGGCGGCGTCGACTCGGGCGGCACCGTGAACGTCCCCACGCGGTAGCCGCCCGCGGGCGGGAAGTAGGAGTGGGCCGGAGGCGGCGCGCCGTCCTGCGGCGCCGCCGGCGGGCCGTCCTGCCCCCACAGCCGGTGGAACGCCAGCCCGGGCATCAGCGCCGGGGTCACCGCCTCGACATGCTCGTCGCTCGCGAACACCGAACTCCCGTCGGCATTCACTCCGGTCACGACCCGTCTGATGGACATGGCGCGAGTCTGCCGCGTGTCGTGCGCTGCCTACGGGTCTGCTCCGTCCAGCTGCAAGGGCCGCCAAGCCGTCAGTCGACCGACATCACCGCGCCGAGCCCGCGGCGCGAGGTGAGGCCGAGCTTCCGGAACACCTTCCGGAGGTGGTAGTCGACCGTGCTGGAGCTGATGAACAGGCGCTCGGCGATCTCGGGGTTGGTGGCGCCGCGGGCGGCCAGGCGGGCGATCTGCCACTCCTGCGGGCTGAGATCGTGGCGCGTCTCGTCGACGCGCTTGCGGGCCCGCGCGCCGGTGCGAGCAGCTCGACACGGGCGCGCTCGCCGAAGCCGGTCGCGCCCATCGGGTCGAAGACCTCGCGTGCCGCCGTGAGCTGCTCGCGGGCGTCGCGGCGCCGCCTCTGGCGCCGCAGCCATTCGCCGTACAGGAGCTGGGACCGAGCGAGGTGCGGCTTCATGCCGCTTGCCTCCAGCCTGACGATCGAGTCGCGGAACTGTGCCTCGGCCGAGTCGTCGCCCGCGAGCAGGGCGCGGCTGCGCGCGAGCAGTCCGAGGTCGAGAGGGCTCTGGTTGGCGGTCGCGCGTTCGACGAGGTACGCCAGCGGGACCTGTGCGGCGTCGGCGTTGCCGCTGCGCACGTGCGCCTCGATCGTGTCGGCCGCTCGGAGCCCTCCGAGGGCGATGTCCTCGTTCCAGTGCTCCCGAGCCAGCGAGGCCGCGGCCTGGTAGTTCCCGAGCCCGAGCTCCAGCAGCAGCAGGCGTAGTCCGTGTAGCCGATCACGAGGGCGAGCTCGGGCGCCTCGGCGCAGATCTCGGCTGCCTTCGTGCGTACGTGGGTCTCCTGCCCCCGCCAGGCCGACCCGATGAGCCTCGCGGCTTCGCCGGGCCCGCTCTGACGGTGGAGTAGCACGTGCATGTCGATGTTCTCGACGAGCAGGTCGTCGGCGACGTTGATCGAACCGGCGCGCAGCACTCGCAGGGCCTGGTAGTTGACGGCCTCGGGCAGGACCTGGAAGGCGCCCTGCTCCCGGCTGACGGCGGCGCACTCGTCGGCGAGCGCACCGAGCGCGTCGTCGTCGCTGAGCGCGAACGCGATCCAGCAGGCCTTCGCTCCGAGGCGGGGAACGCGGCGGAGCTCCGGGTCGGTCTGACCGGTAGCCACTCGCGAGCAGTTCGGCGATCGCGTCGAGCAAGTGGTCGGCGCTGGTCGGTTCCGTCCCCGGCGGCAGCTCGAACGATCGTGCGACCTGGGCGGCTTCGGCCACTGACACGGCGCCGGAGTCACCGAAGTAG
>JBKPRV010000247.1:0-5277 GCA_046734715.1 Actinomycetota bacterium
GACGTCGACGGCTCGCCCTACCCGCTCCAGGAGGGCACCGAGATCCCGGATGTGGCGGCCTCGTCCGATCTCGGCACCTTCGTCGAGACCTACGACGTCCCGGGCGTGGAGGTCTCGGCCACCGACATCGGCGTCATCGACGTGCCGGCGGCCATGACGGAGCTGGCCCCCGCCGAGTGCACCAGCGCGGGGAGCGAGGCGTATGACGACCCGGTGTTCGAAGGCGAGATCGAGTTCTTCACCGACTGTGCCGGCACCGGAACGATCTACGTGTTGCTGGCGGCCACCTACAAGCCGGAACCGGAACGCATCGCCCTGGTGCAGGCCCAGATCACCGCCGACCGGGACTTCGATGCGATCGTCCGGGTGCTCGACACCTTCAACTTCACCGGATGAACCATTTGCCTCGACCGTGAGGAGCCGTCGTGTCAGGTCAGTACCCGGTCTTCTGGGTTGCCAGCGGTCTCATCTTCTTCGCCAACGCACTGTTCTCGATCGTTCAGGGCTACTGGCTGCTGGGTGTCCTGCAGCTGGTGACCTCCGGCATGGCTGCGGTCGCCGCGGTCAGCAGCCTGAAGCCCGGTGACGTCGAGGGCGAGCACTAGTTGAGCTCCTCACGAGCGAGTGACTCAGGCCGGGGCCGTCGCCTGGGCGGTGGCGGGGATGTCGAAGAGGGCGCGGGCCTGGTCGCCGAGGAAGGCGTCGCGGCGCGGCTCGGGGAACCCGGCGGCCATCTCGGCCAGGGCGGGGATGTAATCGGGCGTGTGGTCGGCGTGGGGGAAGTCGGATGCCCACAGGAACCGGTCGCCGTAGCGCTCGGCGAGTGGCGGGATCGAGCGCTCGTCGGGGTCACAGGAGATCCACACCCGCTCGCGGACGTAGTCGCTGGGCTTGTGGCGGAGCGGCACCCGCTCGCCGATGAACGTGTCGGCGTAGACCGCGTCGATGCGGTCGAGCCAGTAGCCCAGCCAGCCCCCGCCGGACTCGAGCACGATGACCCGCAGCGTCGGGAAGCGGTCGAACACGCCGTAGTCGAACAGGGTCGTGAACTGCTGGCGGACCCCGTCGGCGGCGGTGACCGAGGCCAGCAGCCGGAGCTCACGGGCGTAGGCCGCGTCGAAGCGCCGCCCGTGGACCCAGATCGGCTCGAACGTGGGATGGATGGCGAAGGGCACGTCGAGGTCCTGGGCCGCGGCGAAGACCCGGTCGTGGTCCGGATGCCCCAACGGCTTGCCGCCCGGGGCGAACGGGGCCACATAGCCACCCTTGGCGCCCTCCCCCACCGCCCGTTCCAGCTCGGCAGCCGCGGCGACCGGGTCCGTGAGCGAGAGGTGCGCGGTCGGCACCAGCCGGGGGCTGTCCGCGCAGAACTCGCAGATCCAGCGGTTGTACGCACGCGTGTAGGCCTGGCACAGCTCGGGATCGTCCAGCTCGGCCTCCCAGAGCAGGCCTATGGTCGTGTACAGCACCACGGCGTCGAGGCCCTCGGCGTCAAGGACGGCCAGCCGCTCGGTGGGGTCCATCGACCCGAACGGCGCCTCGCCCACGTAGGTGCGCTCCGGGTTGCGGCGGATGTCCGGCATGTCGGGAGCCCCCATGGCCCCGAGCGTGGAGGGGAAGCCCCGGCGGCTCATCAGGCTGCGCTGGCCGCCGATCTCGAGCTCTTCCAGGTCCCGCTCGTCGCGCACGATGCGGAGCGCTCTCTCCCGGTACTGCGGCTCGATGTAGCGCTCCCACAGATCGGGCGGCTCCAGCACGTGGCCGTCGGCGTCGACGGCCCCGGCGTAGCTGAGCCGTTCGGTGTCGTGCATCGGCTTCGCCATCGTCTCCCCCGGGCGCTGCATCGGTAGTGACGAACGAACGTTCAGTTGAGCACAGGGGACGCCGCCGCGCTGGCGGCAGTCCGGCCGGGCTGACCGTTCCGGGGCCGGTAGCTTCGGCCGGATGGGTGCCGATCTCGTCCCGCTGCCCGACCCGGGCGCGATCGCCGACGCGCTCGACGAGCGCATCCGGGCGTTGCCGTTCCAGGACCCGCCGGTCGGCGAGGTGCGGCGGCTACGGCAGGAGGCGTCGCGCGAGCTTCGCCGGGCGCCCGGCCCGGACGTGCTGGCCGTGGC
Organism: Actinomycetota bacterium; assembly: GCA_046734715.1. GTDB lineage: Bacteria > Actinomycetota > Acidimicrobiia > Acidimicrobiales > VFJN01 > ZC4RG19. The sequence continues at coordinate 2,118 of JBKPRV010000247.1, forward strand.
GCTGGCGCTGGTCGACCGGCAGCGCTGGGTGGCCTACGAGCTCGTCTTCCACCACCCCGCCGCCCGACCGGGGCTGGGCGAGGCCGACGTCATGAGGCTCGGCCATGGGATGGACGGCTGGGTCGCCGTCGACACGTTCGGCCGCTACGTGTCCGGCCCCGCGTGGGGGAGCCGCCACATCGGCGACGGCCTGGTGCGCAGCTGGACCCGGTCGGAGGACCGCTGGTGGCGCCGGGCCGCCCTGGTGTCGGCGGCGATGCTCAACCTGCGGGCCGCGGGCGGCACCGGCGACACGGACCGCCCGCTCGACATCTGCGAGCGGCTGCTCGCCGACCGCGACGACATGGTGGTCAAGGCGATGTCGTGGGCCCTGCGGTCGCTCGTCGAGTGGGACCGCGACGCGGTGGGGGCCTTCCTGACCACCCACGGCACCGACGTCGCCGCCCGGGCCCGCCGGGAGACGCTCCACAAGCTGGAGACCGGGCGCAAGTCCGGGAAGCGGGACCCCTCCGTGCACCCGGGCTGAGGTTTCTCGTATCAGCGGCCGGGGGCTCGCGCTCTGTCGCGCAACGGTCTTCCCGGGCAAGGAGTTCCCCATGGTCGTTCGCAACATCGCTCTCGTGTCCGAGTCCAACCAGGTGAAGCAGGACGAGCTGGCCGTCGTGGCCTCGGCTCTCCAGCTGCAGATCCTCCGGGACTTCGGCCCCGCGTGGGGCATCACCGCCACGGTCGACGCCTTCGCCCGGCTCGGCCACGTGCCGCCGACCTACTACCCGATGATCGTCCGCGACGACATCGGCATCGACGCGGCCGGCATCCACCTCGATCGCGACCTCACCCCGTTCGCCCTGATCGAGGCCTCGAACCGGTGGTCGCTCACGGCCTCACACGAGGCTCTCGAGATGCTGGGCGACAAGTTCGGGAACGAGCTGCGGGTCGCCGCCTCGGTCAAGCCCGATCAGGGCGAGGTCGAGTACCTGGTCGAGGTGTGTGATCCCAGTGAGGCGGTCCCGTTCTCCTATCGCATCAACGGCGTCGTGGTCTCGGACTTCTACCTGCCGTCCTTCTTCGACCCGGTGACCAACCCCCGGGCCACCTACAGCTTCACCGGCGCCATCACCCGCCCGCTCGAGGTCCTGCCCGGCGGCTACCTGTCGTGGCGCGACCCGACCACCCGGGTGTGGTGGCAGCAGCGCTGGTTCGGCACCCGCGGGCCGACCTTCCACGAGCTCGGCCTGCTGGAAGGTCAGGAGTCGCCCCGCCGCTTCACCGACTCGGCGGTCATGAAGACCCGGGACGAGGCGGTCGCCGGCGTCGCCGACGGCACCGACGAGCACGACCTCCTCGTGGCCGCCTACGCGCTCGCCATCGAAGGGGCAGACGCCGCCCAGGCCCACGCCGAGCGCCTCCACGAGGACATCGGTAAGCTCATCGCCAAGTAAGGCGGCAGTGATGGGCGGACACAAGGACGTCACGCCCGCGACGCAGGAGATCCGCTTCGCGACGGCGATGACCGGGGGCGTAAGCCTGGCGATCTGGATGGGTGGGGTCGCGCGCGAGCTGAACCTGCTCGACCAGGCGAGCCGCCGTCGCGAGGCGGGGGCGGACGACCCGGACGAGGAGAAGGGCCCTGACGGCCACCTCGTCACGCTCTACCGGGGCCTGCTCGACCTGCTCGACCAGGTCGTGCGGATCGACGTCCTGTCGGGCACCAGCGCCGGCGGGATCAACGCCGCGGTGCTCGGCCTGTGTCACGCGACCGGGTGGGATCTCGGGTGGCTGCGCGACGTGTGGCTGACCGCGGGCGACATCGGTGAGCTGCTGCGTGATCCCGCGAAGGACAAGCCGAGCTCGCTGTTGCGGGGCGACGGGGTCCTGCTGAAGCAGCTCGAGGACAACCTCGGGCGCGAGCGCGAGGCCGTGTTCGAGGCGGACCGGTCGACGACGGTCCACATCACGACCACGCTCCTGGACGGGGAGACGAGCAGCTCCACGGACGACTACGGGACTCGCGTGCCCGATGTCGACCACCTCGGGATCTTCCGGTTCACGCAGGACCAGCTCCGCGGCGTGAAAGGCCGGCGGGCCCTCGCCCTGGCCGCCCGCGCCAGCGCCAGCTTCCCGGGGGCGTTCGAGCCCGCGTTCGTGCGCATCGGTGGCCCGGACGACAACGGTGCGGGCGACAGCACCACGCGCCCGAAGATGAACGAGTACCTGCCGGCGACCCGTTCCCATTGGGCGGCCGACGGGGGCCTGCTGGCCAACCGGCCGATCCGGCCCATCCTGGACACGATCTTCCAGCGGCCGGCCGAGGACAAGCAGGTTCGCCGGGTCCTGCTCTATGTCGTGCCCGATCCCGGCGGCAACCCGAGCCGCCCGACGGACCCGCCCCGCGAGCAGGCTGAGCTCGACCAGCCGTTGTCGCTGCTGAGCGCACTGGGCCGGGACCTCGGCGCCGCGCTGAACCAGTCGATCGCCGCCGACCTCACGGCGATCCGCGACCACAACGACCGGGTGGACGCCATGCGCGACAGTCGCTTGCGCCTGGCGCAGTTGGGGATCCGATTGCGCGGCGGCGACGAGACGGCCGAGCCGTACCCCACCGACGAGGCGTGGTCCGACTACAGGGCGCTGCAAGGCCGGATGCAGGTCGAGCCGGCCGTCAGCGCGCTCATGCGCCGGATCTCGACCATGCCCCCCGAGCAGATCCCCTCGGCGTGGAAGCATGAGCTCGACAAGACGACGGAGCTGGTCGAGCCCGCCTGCGCGCAGGCAGCGAGCTCCCGGCTGACGGGCGCGTGGGACCGTCCCCACCGCGGCTCGACGGCCGGGGAGCTAGCCGGCCTGGGGCGCCCGGCCTACGAAGCGGTCAGGTGCATGGCCGTGTCGCTCATGTTCCTCGGCTACGCCTGCCTCCCCCGCCCGGAGCTTCGCGAATCACTGGCGAAGCTGGGCCAGTCCTTCTACTCCGTCGATCCGCCGAAGGCTGATGGGTGCCTGAACGACATCGCGTCCGCGGCCCTGGCCACTGCCGGCCCGACCGGGGACATTCCCCTCACGGAGGTGGCGACGACCATCGTGCTGGACCACGTCGCGGCCCTCGCGGGGGTCGCCGGCCCGCCGGGCGGCCCGACCTCCGCGGGCCGGAACGGCTCCGCGC
>JBKPRV010000248.1:0-8402 GCA_046734715.1 Actinomycetota bacterium
GCCCCTGCCCGCCCGAGCCACCACGGCCGCCACGCCGCGGGGCAGCCTGGCGGTGCGCCGGCTGGCGCCCGGTGGACTTGCGGGGTGGGCGCGAGGAGCGGCCGCCACGGGGTGGCGTCATGGCCGGGCCCCCGTGACCAGTGCGACCGCCAGGCAGGCGACGCCCTCGGAACGTCCCAGGGCGCCGAGGCCCTCGGCTCGCTTGCCCTTGATGGTGACCGGGGCGCCCACCGCGGCGCTGAGCCGCTCGCACATGGCATCTCGGTGGGGGGCGAGCTTGGGGGCCTCCAGGACGACGGTGCAGTCCACGTTCTGAGGCTGCCAGCCCGCGGCCCGCACGTCGGTCACCGCTCGGCCCAGCAGGTCGATGGAGTCGGCGCCCTCCCAGGCCGAGTCGTCGTCGGGGAAGTGCTGGCCGATGTCGCCCAGCCCCGCCGCGCCGAGCAGGGCGTCGGTCACCGCGTGGGCCACCACGTCGGCATCGCTGTGGCCGGCCAGGCCCGGGCCCTCGGGAAAGGTCACGCCCCCCAGCACCAAGGGCCGGGCGGGATCGTCGGAGAACGGGTGGATGTCGAAGCCCTGCCCCACCCGGATCTGGTCACCGGGCACGGAGCAGAGCCTCGGCCACGGTCAGGTCGGACGGGTTGGTGATCTTTAGGTTGAGGGGCGAGCCGTCCACGACGACCACCTTGCCACCCGCCGCCTCCACGAGCGATGCGTCGTCGGTGGCCTCGGGCTCGCCCTCGTGGGCGGCGCGAAGGGCCGCCGCCCGGAACGCCTGCGGTGTCTGCACCGCCACGAGCCCGTTCCGGTCGGCGACCCCGCCCGAGCGCCAGCGCAGCGTGTCGGCCAGCGGGACGCCGGGGACGGCGGCATCGGCCCCCGCTCGTACCGCGGCCACCACCGCGGCGAACAGATCGCTTCCGGCGAGGGGCCGGGCGCCGTCGTGCACCACCACCACCTCCGCGTCCCGGGGGACGTGCGCCAGGCCGGCCCGCACCGAGGCGGAGCGGGTGACCCCGCCGCCGGCCACTGCGTCCGCCCCCGGCTCACCGGCCGCCACGACCTCGGGCGGGAGCACCGCCACGATCCCGTCGGCCACGCTGCGTGCCGCCTCCAGCGACCAATCGAGCACCCGGCGGCCGCCCAGCGGTTCGAACTGCTTGGGGGCGCCGAACCGGCTCCCCGAGCCGGCCGCCACCACGATGGCCCACACCGATCCCATGACCGGGCGGAGGCTACCGCTATCGACCCGCGCGGAAGCCCTTCAAGGATTTGTGGTCGTGACGTCGTTATCGTTTGCCCGTGATGACGCCCGCGGACCTCCTCGCCGATGTGGACCTGTTCGGCGACCTGACGCCCGAAGAACGCCAGCAGCTGGCCGACGCCAGCACCACGGAGGAGCTCCGCCGCGGCGACGTGCTGTTCCACGAGGACGACGACGCCGACATGTTGTACGTGGTCATCGAGGGTCGCATCGCCATCGCCAAGCGGTCGATCGACGGGCGCGAGTCGGTGGTGGCGCTCATGGAGGCGGGCGACCTGTTCGGCGAGATGTCCCTGTTCGAGCCGTTGGGGCGGTCGGCCGAGGCCCGGGCCCTGGAGCCGTCGCAGGTGCTGGCCATCGGCTACGCGCCCATCCGCCAGGTCTACGAGCGCCGGCCCGAGCTGCTGTGGGGCGTGGTCGAGCTGCTGGCCGGCCGGGTGCGCACCATGGACGTGGCGCTGGCCGACTCGGTGTTCCTCGACGTCACCGGACGCACGGCCAAGCGCCTGGTGGAGATGGCGTCCGGCGCCGACGAGTTCACGCTGCCGGTCACGCAGGAGGAGCTGGCGGCCATGGTGGGCGCGTCCCGCGAGCGGGTCAACAAAGCCATCGCCAGCTTCGTCCGCCTCGGCTGGATCGAGCAATCCGAGCGCCGCTACCGCATCACCGACCGCGAGCAGCTCGAACGCCGCGCTCGCTAGCTCAGCAAGTGGGCGATGGCCCGGGACCACGCGTCAGCCGCGTCGTCCGCGCGGTGGGCCGGGCGGCTGGGATCGTGGGCGAAGCCGTGGTCGGCGCCCTCGTAGCGGACCACCTCGACGCCCGCGTCCTCCAGGGCCACGAGGCCGTCGGCGCCGACCCAGGGGTCGGCCGTGCCCGCCAGCACCAGCGTCGGGGCCGCCCCGGGTGCGCCGACCGCGTCCAGCGGCTCGCCCTGGGTCGGGCTCTGCCACATGTCCGGGACCCGGGGCATGCCGTAGAACGAGACCGCCCGGTCGAAACGCCCGGTGCCGGCGGCCTTGAGCGTGTACATGCCGCCCATGCAGAACCCGAGGATGCCGACCGGCTCGACCCCCGTGGCGTCGGCCGCGGCGACCGCGTCGCCGAGGATCCGCTCGTCCTCCAGGGTGCCGCCGGCCTCCAGCCGCTCGGGCAGCGGCAGGTGCTCGCGGCCGGGCCACAGCTCGAAGGCGCACACCACCCAGCCGTTCTCGGACGCGAGGCGGGCGACGTGGTCGTCGAACAGCGGACGCAGGCCGCCGATGTCGGGCACGACCACGAGGCCACGGGTCGGATCATCGGGCGGCTGGGCCAGCTCGGCGGGCGTGCCGGACGGGAGCGTGATGCGCACGCTCAGGAGTATCGATCGAGGATGCTGGTCTCGGCCAGCCGGGACAGTCCTTCCTTGATGGCCCGGGCGCGGGTCTGGCCCACCCCGGTCACGTCGTCGAGGTCGTCGATGGTGGCCCGCATGATCTTCTGCAGCGTGCTGAACCGGTGGACGATGCGCTCGATGATCGACTCGGGCAGCCGGGGGATGCGCGCCAGCAGCCGGTAGCCCCGGGGCTGCACGTTGGCGTCGAGGTCGACCGTGCTGCCCGGCAGGTGCAGGGTGGCTCCCACCGCCTTGGCGTCGAGCAGCTCCTCGGTGCTCATGGCCGACAGGGCGGCCATGGCCTGGTCGATGCGCCACTGGGCCTCGGGCGTGAAGTAGTCGAGCATGACCAGGCGGCGGTCGTCCTCGACCCCGCCCATCAGCTCCTCCAGCTGGAGCTTGACCAGCCGGCCGTCCACTCCCAGCTCGACGATGTCGCCGCTGATCTCGTCCGCGATGCGCCGCACCATCTCGGTGCGCTGGAGGACGTTGACCACGTCGCGCACGGTGACCAGGTCCTCGACCTCGAGGGCCGAGAGCGACGCGGTCACGCCGTCGAGCCGGTCGCGGTAGCGCTCCAGCGTCTGCAGGGCCTGGTTGGCCCGCACCAGCAGCCGCGGGATGGTCTCCAGCGGGTGCTTCTCGTCGTTGACGTACACCGCGATGATCGACATGTCCTCGGACACCGAGATGACGGGCACGTCGATCGAGCGGGCCACCCGCTCGGCGGTGCGGTGCCGGGTGCCGGTCTCCGACGTGGGGACGTTGGGGTTCGGCACCAGGTGGACGTTGGCCCGGGCGATGCGGCTGGCGTCGGAGGCCAGGATGATGGCGCCGTCCATCTTGGCCAGCTCGGACAAGCGCTGGGGCGAGAACGCGGCGTCGAGCAGGAACCCGCCCGAACAGATGTTGAGCACCTCGGGACCATCGCCCACCACGATGAGCGCGCCCATGTTGGCCTGGAGTATGCGATCGATGCCCTCGCGCAGCCCGGTACCGGGGGCCACTGCGGCGAGCGCGTCCATGAGCTCGGCACTGGGGCGGGAAACCACGCGGAACAGGGTACTGCGGTACCTGGGCATCCCCGGGCGAACCGCCGCGGACGTCGTTCACAACGCCACCGGCTGCGGGCGGAAGACCCGGTGGTGCACCGCCTCTCCGATCGAGGTGGCACGATCCAGCCGCATCCCGTCGGGGGCGTCGGGGGCGGAGCGGGGCACCAGGGCCCGGCCGAACCCGAGGCGGGCGGCCTCGGACAGCCGGCGCTCGGTGCGCTGCACCTGGCGTAGCTCGCCGCCGAGGCCGATCTCCCCGCAGGTGACCAGGTCTGCCGGCACCGGCCGGCCGGTGGCGGACGAAGCCACCGCCAGCGCCACCGCCAGGTCGGCCCCGGGCTCGCTCACCCGCACGCCCCCCGCCACGGCCACGTGCACCTCGGCGCGGCCCACGTCGAGCCCGGCGTGACGGTCGAGGACCGCCAGCACCTGGGCCAGCCGGCCGCCGTCGACGCCCTGGGCGGTGCGCCGGGGCGCGGGGGCGGTGCTGGGCACCACCAGCGCCTGCACCTCGACCAGCAGCGGGCGCCAGCCATCGAGCACGGGCGCCACCACCGACCCGGGCACACCCGGTTGGCGGTCGGCCAGGAACAGGGCGCTGGGGTCGGGTACCCCCACCAGACCGGACTCGCCCATCTCGAACAGGCCCAGCTCATGGGTGCTGCCGAAGCGGTGCTTGACCGCCCGCAGCATGCGCAGGGCGTGATGGCGGTCGCCCTCGAAGGCCAGCACGGTGTCCACCAGGTGCTCGAGCACGCGGGGACCGGCCAGGGCCCCGTCCTTGGTGACGTGGCCCACCAGCACCACGCTCACGCCCCGGGCCTTGGCCTCGGTGACCAGCCGCTGGGCGCAGCCCCGCACCTGGCCCACCGAGCCGGGCGCGGTGCCGAGATCGGGGTCGAACACGGTCTGGATCGAGTCGACGACCACCACGGCGGGCGCCAGCGCCTCCAGGTGGCCCACCATCCGCGGCAGGGACGTCTCGGCCACCAGCCACAGCGACGGCACACTGACCCCGAGGCGCTCTGCCCGCAGGGCGACCTGGCGGGCCGACTCCTCGGCCGTGACGTACAGGCAGGTGGCGCCGCGGGCCGCCACCGACGCCAGGGCCTGGAGCAGCAGCGTGGACTTGCCCACCCCGGGCTCGCCCCCGACCACGGTGACCGAGCCCGGCACCAGCCCACCCCCCAGCACCCGGTCGAGCTCGGAGTCGCCGGTGGGGACCGGCTCGGTGGCGTCGCCCACCGCCTCGGCGATGGGGATGGGCACCGACGGCGCCACACTCGTCCCGACCGGGAGGAGCACCTCCTCGGCCAGCGTGCCGCTGGCCTCGCAGGCTGGGCACCAGCCCATCCACTTGGGCGCGTCCGCCCCGCACTCGCTGCAGCGATAGACCGTCTTGTGCCGCACGGCCGAGACACTACGGAGGGGGTGTGACAATCAAGGTGACGCCCGCCAGGGAGCGAGGTGACCGCGCGGTAACGTCGGCAGCCGTGCGTGCCCGGGTGCTGGTCCCGCTGTATCTCGCTCTCGCGGCCGTCGTGACCTGGCCCATGCCCCTGCACGCGGGCACGTCGCTCAACTACGGGGCCGAGCCGGTCGCCACCGTGCCCCTGTTCAACCTGTGGACGCTGCGCTGGAACGAGGTCGCCATCGGCGATCTGTTCCGCAGCTACTGGGACGCACCGCTGTTCCACCCGACCACGGAGGCGTTCGCGCTGTCCGAGCCCCAGCCGCTCACCGGGCTGGTGTTCGCGCCGCTGGCCTTCCTCAGCCGCAACCCCGTGCTGGCCTTCAACCTGGTGCTGGTGGCCGCGCTCACGCTCAACGGCATCGCCGGCAGCCGCCTGGCCCGCACGCTCGGCGCCCGGCCGGTGCCGGCCGCGGTCACCGGCGGTTTGGCCGTCGCCCTGCCGTTCGTGGCCGCCCAGCTGGGCGTGCTCCAGCTGGTCATGCTGTTCCCCCTGCTGCTGCTGATCGACGCCGTGCTGCGCTGGGCCCCCGAGGGCGGCCGGCGGCGGGCGGTGGAGATCGGCCTGTGGCTGGCGGTGACGTTCCTGACCTGCGGCTACTACGGGCTGTTCGCGGTGGTGGTCATCGGCCCGTCGGCCCTGGTGCTGGTGCGCCGGTCCTGGCTGACCCGCGGACGCGCCCTCGACCTCGCGGCGATGGCGGGCGTGTTCGCGGTGCTCGCCCTGCCCTTCCTGGTGCCCCAGGCGCGCATCACCGCCGACTACACCCGCAGCGACGAGACGATCGAGAGCCTGAGCGCGACCACGACGGACTTCTTGCGGCTGCCGGCGGGCTCCGCCGGGGCCGACGTGGTGCCGTGGGTGCAGGACCCCGCGGGCGGGCATGCGCTGTACCCCGGGACCGTGCTGGTGGTGCTGGCGGTCGCCGGCACGGTGGTGGCGGCGCGCCGGGCCGCGGCCGACCCCACCGCCACCGACCGCAACCGGCGGGCGACGTTTCTGCTGGTGGGCCTGATGGTGGCCCACCTGCTCAGCCTCGGGCTCAACCTCAGCCTGGGCGGCTGGCAGCCCTATCAGCTGGTGCGCCGGGTGGTGCCCGGGTTCGAGAGCCTGCGCAGCCCGTTCCGGGCCGACGTCCTCACCCAGCTGTTCGCGCTGGCGCTGGCGTCCTACGCCCTCGACGCCGCCTGGGGCTGGCTGCGGGCGCCCGAGCGCGCCGAGCGGGTCCCCCGCGCCGCGGCCCTGGCGCTGGCCGCAGCCGTGGTGGTGCTGGCCGTGGCCGAGACGGGCGTGACGCCCGGCCGGCTGCACCGCGTGGACACGGCTACCCCCGACTGGGCCGCCTACCTCGACGACCACCCATTGAGCGACGATCCCGCCGTGCTCGCCTTCCTGCCGTTCCCGCCCAACGGCCGGGCGGGGTCATACCAGGACACGGTGGACGACATGCTGGCGGTGCTCGACACGGGCGACACCACGGTCAACGGCTACTCGGGGCTCTTCCCCGCCAGCTACGACACGCTGGAGATCGCCATGCGCGACTACCCCGATGACACGGCCGACGCCCTGCTGGCGCAGCACGGGGCCGACGCCCTGGTGGTCGACCGGGACTGGCTCGCCGACAACCCGGCGGCCGAGTCCTCCCTCGACGCCGGCTACCGCGAGGTGCACCAAGGGCCGGACACGGTGCTGTACCTACCCCTGTAGCTGGCGGGCCCGCAGCGAGCGCACCACCAGGACCAGCACCAGGCCGATCAGGCTGAGCGCCGCCACGACCGCGAGCAGCAGCTCCGGCCAGCGGAAGACGGTGCTGTCGGCCGCCATGTCCAGCGGCGGGTCGCCCAGCTTCGGGGACCAGCTCTTCTCCCCGCCGGGGAGCCGCGCGGTCACCGTGAACCTGAAGGCCTCGGACAGCGGCTTGCCGATGCGAGCCTCGATGGCGGCGGCGTCCTCGCCCAGGGGCTCGCCTTCGAGCAGGCCGGCCAGCCCTACGTCGCCGAACGCCTCCAGGCCGCCGCTGAGGTCGGCAGTCCCCCGGAACTGGTAGCGCACCCGCCCGAAGGGATGGTCCCGGGTGACGTGCAGCTGCCGGAGCGGGCCGGCGTCCCCGGCGATCTGGGCCATGACCTGGTCGGCCTCGCCGGGCGTGCCGAAGGGATGGGTGACGCTGATCCAGGTGCTGCCGTCGTCACGGGTCTCGGGCGGGCTGACCCGCCAGCCCGCCGCGGTCAGGTCGTCGGTGCGGACCAGCGCCGCCAGGTCGTCGGGGCTCGACTCGCCGTCGCCGTCCAGGTCGGGCAGCTGGGACACGGCATCCTCGTCGAGCCCGGTGGCCACCTCCACCGACCCCGAGCCGTCGTCCTTCACGTCCACCGTGACCACGGTCCGCACCTCGCACGCGGTGGACACGAGGGCGATGAGGACAGCCGGCAGGAGGCGTCGGACGAAGCAGGGGCGCGAACGGTCCACGGTGAAAGGCGGACCTTAGTTCTGGCCGCGCTGGTCAGTTCTCGGCGGGCGGGGAGCCCCCCGCCTCGGCCAGCTCCATGGGCGGCGGCGTGAACCCCTCGACCGAGCGGAACACGATGACCCGCTCGCCGGTCTCGGGATCGTCCTCGGCGTCGACCACGACGATCTCGCCGGCCCGCACCTCCTTGAGCAGGAGCTTCTCCGACACCGGGTCTTCGACCATGCGCTGGATGGCCCGGCGTAGCGGCCGTGCGCCCAGCTGGGGGTCGTAGCCCTTGTCGGCCAGGAGGTACTTGGCCTCCTGGGTGAGCTCCAGGCCCAGGCCCTGGCTCTCCAGCTGGCGCTGCACCCGGGAGATCATCAGGTCGACGATCTGGGTGACCTCGTCCTTGGTGAGCTCGTGGAACACGATCGTGTCGTCGATGCGGTTCAGGAACTCGGGACGGAAGTGGAGCTTGAGGGCGTCGTTGACCTTGTCCTTCATCTTCTCGTAGGACACGGCCTCGTCCGAGCGGGCGAAGCCCACGCTCGCCTTGCGCAGGTCCGCGGTGCCGAGGTTGGAGGTCATGATCAGCAGGGTGTTGCGGAAGTCGACCGAGCGGCCCTGGGCGTCGGTGAGGCGTCCCTCCTCCAGGATCTGGAGCAGCGTGTTGAACACGTCGGGGTGGGCCTTCTCGATCTCGTCGAACAGCACCACCGAGAACGGCTTGCGCCGCACGGCCTCGGTGAGCTGGCCGCCCTCCTCGTAGCCGACGTAGCCCGGG
>JBKPRV010000249.1:0-12967 GCA_046734715.1 Actinomycetota bacterium
GCCGAGTCGCAGCGCCTCGTGGCGGCGGCCGAGGCGCTGCGGGCCACCGCCGCGGCCGGCGCCGACGCCCGGCCGTCCCGGGCCGCGTTCGACGACGCCTACCGCTGGCTGCTGGCCCGCATGGCCCAGGTCGACGACGCCCGCACGGTGCTGCTGGTGGAGATCGACCGGCGCACCAACCTCGACGCGCCCCGCGGTGCCGCCTCCTACGCCGACGACGTCCGCCTGGCCCACGGCGCCCGCTGCGCCGCGCTCGAGCCCTACATGGCGGCCGTCTACCACGCCCCCGCCGACGAGCTGCGCCTCCGGGCCCTGCTCCTCGCCCTCCGTGAGGCGTACCACGATGCCCTGGCCGCCGGCCGCGACACCCTGATCCGCGCCGAGCGGATCCTCGGCGAGGAGCTCGACACCGCCTGAGGGAGCCCGTAGGCGCGTAAGCCGTGGCGGGGTTCGACGGGCGGGCGGGTACGGTGGATCGGCTCGTCAGGAGGCCCCCTTCATGTCCCGACCGTTCTTCGCAGGGGTGGCATGGCCCTACGCCAACGGCCCCCGCCACATCGGCCACGTGGCCGGTTTCGGTGTCCCGTCGGACATCTGGGCGCGCTGGGCGCGCATGGCGGGCCACGACGTGCTGATGGTCTCGGGCACCGACGAGCACGGCACGCCCATCACGATCGAAGCCGAGGCCGAGGGCCTGACACCCCGCGAGCTGGTCGACCGCAACAACGCCCTGATCGTCGACGACCTGGTCGGTCTGGGCCTCTCCTACGACCTGTTCACGCGCACCACCACGCCCAACCACTACCGGGTCACGCAAGAGCTGTTCCGGGGCATCCTCGCCACCGGGGGGATCATCGAGATCCAGCAGCAGGCCGCCTACTCGGCGTCCGACGGCCGCTCGCTGCCCGACCGCTACGTCGAGGGAACGTGTCCCATCTGCGGCAACGAGTCCGCCCGGGGCGACCAGTGCGACAACTGCGGCAACCAGCTCGACCCCGAGGACCTGATCAACCCGCGCTCCAAGGTCGACGGCCTGCCGCCGGTGTTCAAGGTGACGACGCACTACGCCCTCGACCTGCCGCGCTTCGCCGCGCAGCTGCGCCCGTGGCTGGAGGCCAAGGAGGGCTGGCGCCCCAACGTGAAGGCGCTGAGCCTGGGCCTGCTCGACGACGCCCGGGTGCGGGCCATCACCCGTGACATCGGCTGGGGCGTGCCCGTGCCGCTGCCTGAGTGGGAGGACGACCCGCTCAAGCGCATCTACGTGTGGTTCGACGCGGTGATCGGCTACCTCTCGGCCTCGATCGAGTGGGCCGCGCTCACCGGTGACCCCGAGGCCTGGTCCCGCTGGTGGCACGATCCCGAGTCCCGCCACGCCTACTTCATGGGCAAGGACAACATCGTGTTCCACGCCTTCCTGTGGCCGGCGATGCTGGCCGCCTACGACGGCCCGCTGTGCGACCGGCCCGACGGTGAGCACATCGCGCTGCACCGCCCCGACGACGTGGTGGCCAGCGAGTTCCTCACCATGGAGGGCCGCAAGTTCTCGTCGTCCCGCCGGGTGGTGATCTACGTGCGTGACGTGCTGGAGCGCTACGGGCCCGACCCACTGCGCTTCTCGCTGACCGCCGGCGCGCCCGAGTCGGGCGATGCCGACTTCACCTGGTCCGGGTTCGTGCGGCGCAACAACGACGAGCTCGTAGCCACCTGGGGCAACCTGGTCCAGCGGGTGTGCGCCATGCTGCGCCGCCGGGGCGGGGTGGTGCCCGAGCGCACGCGCCTGCCCGAGGGCGGCGAGGAGCTGCTGGCCCGGGTGACCGGCGGCTTCGCCTCGGTGGGCGACCAGATCGAGCGCTACCGGTTCAAGGCCGGGCTGCACGAGGTGATGGCGCTGGCGGCGGAGGTCAACGCCTTCGTGTCCCAGCACGAGCCGTGGAAGGTGGTCAAGACCGACCCCGAGGCCGCGCTCGGCATCCTGTCGGTGGCCTATGACGCGGTGTGCGATCTCAACGTCATGTTCACCCCGTTCCTGCCCCACGGGACCCAGCGGGTGTGGGACAACCTCGGGGTCGACGTGACCGTCCCGCTCCCGGTCCAGACCGAGGTCGGGGAGGATGACGAGCGCCACCGGGTGATGCGCACCTTCGGCCCGTGGCAGCCGTGGGCACCGGTCCGGGTCGCTCCGGGCACCCCGCTGGGCGAGGCGTCCCCGCTGTTCGCCAAGATCGACGTCGAGGTGGTCGAGCAGGAGCTGGCGCGCCTGGGCGCCTAGGCCGCGACCGCTTCTTCCGGCGCGCCGTCCTCCGCCTCGTACTCCTCGAGCAGCCCGCGCTCCTCGTCGTGGCGCGGGAAGCAGAACCAGACGAGCACCATGCCGCCGATCACGGCGACGATCCCGGCGATGTAGGCCCAGTGGGACCCGTCGAGGAACGACTCGCGCGCCGCGGCGATGATCTGGCTCGAGTACTGGGGCTGCTGCTCCGCCAGGTTGGCCGCGCTCCCGAATGACTTGGTGAGCTGCGACTGCACGTCGTCCGTGAGCTGGGGGTTGCTGGACGCGCCCGACACCAGCCCGAGCATCGCCGACGTGTAGCCCGCCGCGAGCAGCGCCCCCAGGATCGACTGCATGACGGCGCCACCCAGGTCACGCTGGAGGTCGGCGGTGCCCGACGCCATGCCGGCCCGGGTGACGGGCGTGGAGGCGGTCAACGAGCGCGAGGCGGGCGTGCCGGCGGTACCGACGCCGATGCCCACGAGCGCGTAGGCCAGGCCGACGTGCCAGTAGGGACTGCTCTCGCTCCACAGGACCAGCATGGTCACGAACCCGAGCCCCACCGCCGCCGAGCCGACCAGCAGCGTGAACCGGGACCCCCGCTGCTCGACCAGCCGGGCCGACGTGGGCGCCACGAGCACCATGAAGACGGCCGCGGGCAGGATGGCCGCCCCCGCCTCGACCGACGAGTACTCGTGCACGTTCTGCAGGAACTGCTGGCCGATGAACATGGCCCCCATCAGGGCGCCGAACACGATGATCCCGGCCAGGGCCGCCACCCAGAAGATGCGGCGGCCGGCCACCTTGAGGTCGTAGAGCGGGTACCGGGTCCGCCGCTGGCGGATGACGAAGGCCGCGGTGGCGGCCAGCGCGATGATCCCGAGGCTCACCGCCAAGGCGGTCCTGCCCGGCACGGGCGCGAAGTTGATGCCCAGCACCACGGCCGCCACCAGCACTACCGACAACACACCCCCGAGGTTGTCCACCGGGTCGGTCGTCTCGTTCACATGGCTGGGGATCAGCACGACCGCCATGACCAGCGCCACCGCCGCAATGGGCAGGGTCAGGAGGAACACGGACCCCCACCAGTACTCCTCGAGCGCCGCGCCCGCGACCAGCGGTCCCAGCGCCGACACGGCCCCGCCGATGCCCGACCACAGAGCGATGGCCTTGGTCCGCTGCGCCCCGGTCCACAGCGCCGAGATGATGGCGAGCGTGGTCGGGTACGCCATGCCGGCGGCCACCCCCCCGAAGACCCTGGCCGCGGCCAGCCACTGCACCGACGGCGCCCAAGCCGCCAGCAAGCTGGCCGGGACCGACAGCACCACCCCGAGGACCAGCATCATCTTCCGCCCATAGCGGTCGCCGAGCGCCCCCAGGTACAACACCGACGCCGCCAGCCCGAGCGAAAATCCCACCGCCACCAGGTTCAGCTGGGTCTGCGATGCATCGAGGTCCCGCCCGATGTCAGGCAACGCCACGTTCGCCACCGACAGGTTCAGGTTGGCGAGCGAGGCCACCAAGATCAGCGCCACCAAGACCATCGCCCCATGCTGGCCCCAGCCCGCTGAGCGCGCATCACCCGGTTGGGGGCATGTCAACCGACGAACCTCCGTTCGTAGCCTCGGACGGGTCCAGGCCCGGAATGCTCTCGGGCACTGTCGGGGCCGAACCACCCGTCCGGGGCCCGCCCGAGCGCGTCACCCGGGTCGGCGCACCCCCTGTTCGTGGCACGGGTCGGCGCCGTCGCCTGGTCCACCGCCTGTTCGTGCTCAGGTCGGGGGTGTGGCCCGGAATGCTCCCGGGGGATGGGTGCCGTCCGCGAGTACTTCGACGTCGTCGGGGGCGTGCGCTCGGGCCTGCAGGAGGAGCCTCCGTGGTGGGCACCCGCGGGCATCGCCGTCTTCGGGGCCCTGGTGGTGGCCGTCGTGGCGCTCAGCCTGGCCCTCGGGGTCGACGGGGGCGGGTCGCCCGAATCCGCCCGGCTCGAGACCGGCGTCGCGCCCCTCGCTCCGACCAGCGTCCCTGCGCTGACGTCGCCCACCACCGAGGCCGGTGACCTGGGGCCGAGCGACGACGAGACGCTGGCCCTGGCCGACCGCTCCGGGGTGTTCCAGCAGGTACCCCGCACCGCGGTGGCCGCGGCTCGGCTCCAGGGCGCCGCGGCGCTCGGGGTCCCCCCGGACCAGGTGCGCCACCAGCTGGTAGCGGCCGAGCAGGGGAGGATCGAGCTCAGCGTGTCCACCCTCGACGGCCAACGCCAGGTGGCGGTGACCGCCGTCGAGTCCGGGGGATCCTGGCAGGTCTCGTGAGCGCGCACCGCCACGGGTCGGCGGTCGCCACAGGCGGGGCGACCCGCCGGGCGGCCGCTGGGGTGGCGTCGTGAAGGAGCGCCTGCTCGGGTCGGCCGATGTCAGCGGCAGGGTGACTCGCCGGGTGGTTGCCGGGGTGCCTGTCGTGCTGCTGGCGGTGGTGACGATGGTCGTGGTCGGGATCGTGCCTACGTCGGGGATGGGAAGCCCAGACTTCCCTCCCGTCGACCCGGCCGACGCCGCCGAGCGGGAGGTGCCCCGGGGCTACATGGACGCCTACCTGCAGGCGGACGAGGAGCACCGGGTGCCGTGGCCCATCCTCGCGGCCATGGGCTTCGTGCTCACCGAGCACGGGGCGCGTAGCCCGTACGACACGCTCTACCGCACCGAGGAGCAGCGCTTCCCGACCGTTGACCCGCCCATCGCCCCGGGGGCCACGCCCGACGTCGCCGCGGCCGGGGCGTGCCGGGTGCGCCTGGTGGGCGACTCGCTGCTCGTGGGCATGGCCGACCCTCTGGCCGCGGGGCTGGCCAGCTCGTGCGCGGTCACCGGGCTCGACGGCCGCGAGGGGCGCACCATCGCCGAGGGGACCGAGCGCATCACGGCCGAGCCGCTGGCCGACGAGACGGTGGTCGTGGTGGTGCTGGGGACGAACGACCTGGCCACCGGGGCGACCCGGGCGCAGCTCGACGAGCGCATCGACAGTCTGCTGGCCGCGGTCGGGGACCGGGCGGTGATCTGGCAGACCAGTGAGGCGCAGGACCTGGCGACCGGCAACCAGGTGCTGGCCTCGGCCCTGGCGGCGGCCCAGCGCACCCATCCCCGGCTGGTGGTGGCCGACTGGGCGGGATACCTGGGATCCCTTCCCGACGCCGAGGGCTACCGGGCGGGCGACGGGATCCACTACACGCCCGACGGCTACCGGGTGATGGCCGACTGGCTGGTCCGCCAGCTGGCCGCGCCCCAGGTGCTGGCGGTCGACCCGCCCGTGGGGGACGGTGGGCTCGGCCCCCTGCTGCTCAACCCCACCGTCTTCACCGGCCTGTCGGTCCAGGCCGCGCAGGGCGTCGAGCGCTCCGTGGACCTGCTGGCCGAGCAGATGGCCCGCATCGCCGAGCGCACTCGCACCCGGGGCGCCGAGGATGCCCGCGTGTCCCGCTTCGCCGAGGAGTTCCTGCCCGAGTCGGAGGAGTTCTGGCACGAGGTGGTGGCGGCCGCGCCGGTGGTGGCGGGCGACTCCGCCTGCCTGCAGCCCGACCCCACCATGCCGGTCCCCCAGATCATCGAGGTGGTTTGGCGCTGCGAGATGCTGCGCACCCCGCCCATCCTGTGGACCCCCGACGGGGTGGTCGAAGGGCCCGAGGCCCAGGACCTGCTCATGGGCGAGGCCCACGCCGTCGCCGCCATCTGGTCGGACCGGGGCGCCGCGCCGTGCGACGAGACGGCTCCGTACGCCGGCGTGTTCCCGCTGCCCGCCCTGGCCTTGGCCACGCGCTGCGAGCCGGTCCAGAACGTCCGCACCGCCGCCCGCCTGGTCCTCGACCAGGAGAGTCGCCCGCTCGACCAGCGCCCGGGCGCCACCGAGTGGGAGCGGGCCGCGGCCGGGTGGGCCACCATGGCGCCCGCGCTGGGCGACCCCAGCGTCAACCAGTTCGTGGCCGAAGGGCCGCCGGCGACCGGGTTCACGCCCGGCGAGTCCTGCGAGGTGGCCCTGGACGTCACCCTCGCCGCCGAGGAAGGCGCCGATCCCGCGTGGGGCAGCCTCGCCCCCATGGCTCGGTTCGATCCCCAGGCCGTCGACTTCGACGCCACCCGCTGGGACTCGACCTTCGCGGTCACCCCCATCGGCCCGCTGTTCGAGGCCGGCGCCCCGTGCGACCCGGGGTCCGACCGCGCCGCCGGGTTCGACTGGCTGGCCGCCCGGCTGGCCGCCCGCCAGCCCGAGGACGCCCCGCCCGATCGGGGGCTGGCCGGAGCCGCTGCCTATGCCCGCTGGGTGGGGGCCCGGGGAGCCTTCCCGGTCGTTGGGCAGACCGGCCTGGTAGCCCGCCTGCACAACCCGCGCCTGATCCCGCCCCACATCGACCGGCCTCCGGTGACCGGCACCGCCACGCCGGTGAACCCCCGCGAGTTCGCCGACCGGGTCATCGCCAAGGCCAAGGTGTACGCCGGCTACGCCACCTCGGTCCCCGTGGACGTGACCGGATGGGAGGCGCTCGCCGCGCTCGGCATCCCCGAGCACGCGGCCCGGGCGTATGTCCAGGCCATCGCCCGGGTGGGCACGATCGAGTCGGGCTGTGCCATCGACGTCGCCTACCTGGCCGGCTTCGGGTTCATGGAGTCGGGCCACGGCACGGTGGCGGTCGACCTGGACACGGGGACGTCCGATGGTCACGGCCGCAAGGGCCCGGTGACCTGGGATCCGCTCACCGGCGAGTCCAGCCCCGCCATCCTCGGCACCCTGCTCGACGGCAGCGGCGCCGGCGGCAACACCACGCCCTACCCCAACACGCTGGCGCCGACCGAGCGCGCCTTCTACCGCCAGCGCGAGCCCTACCTGCGGGCGGTGGGCCCGACCCAGTTCCTGCCCTCCACCTGGGAAGGGGTCCGGGAGGTGGCCGACGGCAACGACGACGGCGTGGGCGACCCGTTCAACTACTACGACGGCGCCCTGGCCACGGCGGTGAAGACCTGCCGGGACGGCCACGGCCTCACCTCGGAGGCGGCCCAGCGCCGAGCCGCGCTCGCGTACAACGGCGCGAGCTGGTACGCCGACGGCGTGCTGTCCAAGGCGGCCGAGTACCGGGCCGGGCTGGCGGCCATGGGCCTCGGCGACCCCGACGCGCCCCCCGGGCGCTCGATCGCGCTGCCCGACGGTCCGGTCACCATCGTGGACGTGTACGGCATCCAGGTGAACGCGGCCATCGCGGAGCGGGTGCGGGCCTTGATCGACGCCGCCCGGGCCGACGGGCTGGAGCTGGCCGAGGGATCGGGCGGCTGGCGCTCACCCGAAGGCCAGATCCAGCTGCGGCGGGCCCACTGCGGGACCAGCGACTACGCCATCTACCAGATGCCGCCTTCGCAGTGCTCGCCGCCGACCGCCCGCCCGGGCACGTCCGAGCACGAGCGGGGCCTGGCCATCGACTTCCGCTGCAACGGCGGGCCCATCGGCCAGCACTCGCGTTCCAATCCCTGCGTCGTCTGGCTGCGGGAGCGTGCCGCGACCTACGGCCTCTACAACCTGCCGAGCGAAGCATGGCACTGGTCGACCTCGGGACGATGAGGCGGCGCGTCGCGGCCGGCGCCGTGGTGGCGGTGGTGATCGCCGCCGCGGTCGGCGTCTGGTGGCTGGTCGCTCGGCCCGATAGCGCCACCGACCGTGCCTCCGACCCGGCCCACGAGCGCGCCGTGCCCGGCGATGACCCGGACGACACGGTCGCCGACGACGTGCTCAACGACACCGAGCACGGCACCGCCACCGACGACCTCGACCCCGCCATGGTCTGGTACCTCCAGCTCTCGACCCTGCCATTCGAGGACGTGTCCCGGCTGATCCAGGGCGGCGTGGGCTCCGACCTCGGGCCCGCCGAGCAGGCCGCCGCCCAGGACGCCGCCTCCCGCTACGTGGCCGCCGACCTCAGCGGCGCCCCCCGGGACGGCGGACCGTGGGCCGCCCCGGCCCGGGCCTGCTGCCAGGACGTGCAGATCCTGGCCGCGGGCGCCGCCGGCTACGCCGACCAGCCGCCCCTGGCGCTGGCTCTCGTGGTGTGGTCGGCCACGCCGATCGACGGCGGCCCCGCGTTCGACGCCTGGGAGGCGTCCTTCGTGTTCCTGGCCCCCGCAGAGGGCGGCGGCTTCACCCCGGTCGACCCCTCCACGGTCGACTCGTGGGAGGCCCCGCCCGGCCTCGGTCAGCCGTCCGCCGCCGCCCGCTGACGCACGGCGTCGAACAGCAGCACCGCCGCGGCGGCGGCCGCGTTCAGCGAGTCGACCCCGCCCGACCCGGGCATGGGGATCACGACCCGCTCGTCGGCGGCGTCGATCCACACCGCCGGCAGGCCCCGATGCTCGGAGCCGACGACCAGTGCGCAAGGTCCCGCCAGCGGGAGCCGCCAGTACGGCTGCGACCCGCCGGGCCCGGCCGCGTAGACCTGCAGGCGATGGCGTCGCAGCCACGCCACCACCGCGCCGGTCTCGCCCACGCCGACGGGAACGCCGAACAGCGCCCCCTGCGACGACCGCACCACGTTCGGGTTGAACACGTCGGTCACCGGGTCGGCCACGATCACCGCCGCCGCCCCCGCGGCCGACGCCGACCGCAGCATGGTGCCCAGGTTGCCCGGCTTCTCCAGCTCGGCCACCACGAGCACCAGCGGGTCGGCCACTCCGGCCAGGCCCACCGCTTCGAGCCCGGTGTCGAAGGCGAGAGCCACCCCGAGCACCCCATCGGGATTGTCGCGGTAGGACAAGCGCGCGAACACCGTGTCGGCCACCTCGACCACCCGCGCTCCGGCCGTCGCGGCCTGGTGGACCACACCCGCCTCGCGCTCGCCCGACCCACTCGCGGCGCGGGCGAGGAGGGGCGGGCACGCCAGGACCTCCTCCACCTCCACGCCGGCGGCCAGCGCCCGGGCCAGCTCGCGGCGGCCCTCGACCAGGAACCGGCCGGTGCGGTCGCGCTCCCGCCGCTTGCGCAGGGCCAGCGCGGCCTTGACCCGGGGGTTGGCGGTGCTGGTGATCACCCGGCCATGTTGGCGCGCCGGTGCTCCTCCCAGCGCCGCTGCCGCTCCTCGGTCGGGCGGAAGCGGCCGGTCTCGTCGAACAGCGTCTCCCGCACCCGCTCCCGCAGCACGGCCCGGTGGCGGCTCACGGACTCGCCGGGCCGGGCCACCAGGGCCAGCAGCTTGTGCTCCGCGTCCTCTCGCTGGCGGCGGGTGAGCGCGCCTTCCTCGCCGTCCGGCCGCAGCGTGTCGTCGGCGTAGCCGCGTCGGGCCAGCTTGGGGTAGAGGTAGCCGCGCACGTCCTCGTAGGTCAGGCCGGTCCCCACCAGCAGGTCGGCCACGAGGTCGGCCAGGCGCCGGGACCCGACCAGCTCGATGTCGCGGTCGACCACCGGGACCAGGCCGTCGGTCCCGGGCCGGGTCCCGTTCTCCGTGTCGTGGCCCTCGGCCAGCCGGTCGAGGCTGACGGGCCGGCCGCGCCGAGCCTCGTCCAGCGCCAGCCGCCACACCGCAGGGGAATGGGCGTCGGTGGTGTCGCCGGCCAGCCACTTGCGCGTCCCCGGGGCCTGCCGGCGGCGGTGCCGCTGGTCGCGGGCGTAGGCGGCTGCGGCCTGCTCGGGGGTCAGCCGCGGGTCGTGCAGGTCG
Source organism: Actinomycetota bacterium (assembly GCA_046734715.1). Taxonomy (GTDB): domain Bacteria; phylum Actinomycetota; class Acidimicrobiia; order Acidimicrobiales; family VFJN01; genus ZC4RG19. The sequence goes on from JBKPRV010000249.1 coordinate 9,948, forward strand.
ACCTTGTCGGTCCGGACCAGCCAGTGCGCGCAGTGGGCGACGTTGGACGACAGGTGGCTCACCTTGTCGGCCGCCCGAGGCAGGTCACGCTCTAGCACCAGGCCCGCGGCCACGGTCCAACACGCCCGGGGCCGGTTGCGGGCGGCGAAGCGGCGCATGACCACGATGAGCCGGGCCAGCCCCTCCTGCAGGGCGTCGTCGTGGTCGAACACCGTGGGCTGGGTGTTGCGCACCCGGACCGCCTTGGTGGCCACGAACCCCTTCATGGCCGCGCAGGCGCTCTGCTCGGCACGGTCCCGGTAGCCCGCCAGGCTGCGGAGGCCGGCGACCAGCCGGCTCTGGGGCAGGTCGGGGAGCACCAGGTTCCCGGGAGCACCCGGGATGGTTCCGGCGCGGTTCCGGCCCCACGCTGCGGGCAGCCGGTCGACACCCACGCCCACGTGGAACGCTCCGTGGGCGGGCCCACCGTGGGCCTCGGGGTACAGCGGGCAGGTCCAGTCGACCCGCCACACACCGGAGGGGAGCGGCGTGCCCGGCTCCAGCGGCTCGCCGGCCAGCGTGGGCAGCAGCTCGTAGAAGTTGACGCTGTGGCTGGGCTGGGACGGGTTGGCGATCGGCGCCGCCGCGCTGTGGGCGACCGAGCACCGGAACACGGCGATCCCTCCGGAGGCCGGCAGCCGCCCGTCCGCCAGCGCCGCCTCCGCCCCTGCACAGGCCCGGATGGCGGTGAAGTGCTCCTCCATCACGGCGTTGTGGACCCGCGCACTGCGGCCCCGGTCGAACCGCAGCTCGCGCAGCTCACGCGGCAGCGCCGGCAGCCCGGCCAGCCCCGGCGCGGCCCGCAGCGCCCCCAGCGTGATGTCGGCATCGCCCGGCGGGTCGAGAACGATCGTGGCGTCGGCTGTCCCCACGGTGCACCCCCTTCGTCCGGCTCTCACCGGACAACTGGGTCGCCGCTGCACCGAACGCGACATCGCCCCGCGTGACCGAGCACTCCGCCGCCCGTCGGAATGCTCCCGAGGTATGGACGACGAGGCCGACCTGGCGGATCTGGCGGCGGTGTGCGAGGCCGTACTGGGCTGTTACGACCGATTGCTCAGAGAGCACGCGGCCCCGCCGCTGCCTCCCGCACCGGCGACGCCGGAGCTCGACCGGGCGCTGGCGGGCGCGCAGGGACTGCCGGGGATTCCCGGGCGGGTCTGGTGGGCGCTTGACCTGGTGGGACGGGGTGCGTCGGGGGCTACGCCGGCCGAGCTGGCGATGGCCGTCGAGGTGCTTCGGGCGGTCGCCGCGGCCCGTGCACCTACCAAACCTGGCGTTGCGCGTTTGTGAACATCACGTTTCAGTTTTCCCTCCGACCCAACTTTCGGCCCGCGCACAGTGGTCGGAGGAGTACTGTCGGAAACAAACGCTAGTAGTGACCGTACCACTACACAGGGGAGTCGACCGGTGTCGCAGTATGCGGAACCCGGTCACGGGGAAGGACCCCCCCGGCCGGGGAGAGCCAAGCACATCGCGGGGTTCCTTGCACTGGCCGCGGCCGCGCCCCTGGTCGCAGCGTGCTCAGGTCCTGCTGACGATGCCGGCGTGACTCGCCAGGAACGGCAGGCGGAGGCGGCGGTGACTCCCTCCACCACCGCCCCGCCTGCCACGGACGACGCCTCCCACGCCGAGGTGGTGGCGCTCGTCGACGAAGCCACAACGCTGGCCGATGGCTTCTGGCGCGACCCGAGCGTCGTCGACGATCCGAACAACCCGGATCTGGCGCGTTACCGGGAGCTGTACACCGACGACTCGCCCACGCCGCCGGCGGTCGAGGAAGGCCTGAGGACCATGGTCGAGCGGGGCGAGCGCTACCAGCCGGCGGCCAACGGCTTCATGCGGGAGGTCGAGATCTACCAGTGGGCCCCGGCCACCGACGAGGACACGCTGCGCTTCGACACGTGCTCCGTCATCGATCGCCAGCTGGTCGGATCCGACGGCTCGGTGATCTCGGCCGACGCCCGCCTGCTGTTCGTGGGGGGCGAGGCCCACCGGGTGGGCGGCGTGTGGCGCTTCTACGGCCTGTCCAACGACATGTCCCGCACCGTGACGCTCACGCCCGGCGCGGCCCGGTCCGGCACCTGCGAGAGCTTCGTGGCGGCCGCCGGGCAACCCGGGCTCCCACCCGGGGAAGGACCGCCGGCATGAAGGCGCGCTACGCACTGGGGGCCATGGTCGTCGTCCTGGCGACCGTCCAGGCGGGGGGCTCGGCGGCCGCCCAGCAGCCGTCCGACTGCCCGCCCGCGGCCGACTACTGCGTGAGCGCCGGCGGCGGGGGGACGACGCCGGGCGGCGGAGGCAGCGGCGGTGGTGGCGGAGGCGGTGGTGGTGGCGGAAGCGGCGACACCGGGCCGGTGTGCTACTGGACCGAGAAGGTGGTGCTCCCCGGCGACGGTGGCGTCGGTGCCGGGCTACCGACGGACCCCGGTGTGCGCCCGACGCCCGATGCCGTCCTGGTCTGGGAGGTGTGCGACGGCATGTTCACCGGGGAAGTCCGGTGGGCGGTTCCCGGTGTGCCGTTGCCCGTGCGCATGTCGGCCCGGGCCTTGGCCCTGCGGGCGCAGGCCCGCCTCGCCGGCACCCTGCCCACGCCGGAGGTGACGTCCAGCCCGCCGCCCGGTGTCGCCGCACTGGTCGGGTTCCCGTCGTTCGTCACCGTCGACAACTGGGTCGACACGGTGACGGACTCCGAGTGCGACCCGAACTACCCGGACTTCTGCGTGAGCGTGGTCGCGCAGCCCAGCTTGTCGTGGACATCGGGCGAGCCCGGCGCCGAGGTCGTGCAGTGCGCCGGGCCCGGGACGCCGTTCGTACCCGGCGGCGCTCCGCCCGAGGTGCAGGCGGAGGCCCCGGGGGCGTGCGCTCACACCTACCTCATGCGGACCGGCATACCCGGCCGGCCGGCGGTGTGGCCGGGCCAGGTGACCGTGGCCTGGACCCTGGTCTACTCCTCGCCCACCGGATCCGGGACGCTGCCG
>JBKPRV010000250.1:0-6929 GCA_046734715.1 Actinomycetota bacterium
ACCTGGCCCTCGTCGCTGACGTCGCAGGCATAGGCGACGACCTGGACCCCGGGGGCGAACTCCTCGAGGTGCCGGCAGGCCTCGGCATTCCGGCCGGTGTCCCGGGCCCAGAGGGCCACGCTGGCGCCCGCGGCGGCCAGCCCCTCCGCGAACCCCAGCCCGATGCCGCGGTTGCCGCCGGTGACGACGGCGACCTGCCCGTCCAGCCGGGTCACCGGGGCGGCGTGGGGGGCCGCTGGCCGGTGGTGCCCCAGTAGACCTGGCGGGCCACGGAGATGCGCACGTCGGCCGTGCGGATCCCCCAGAACTCGAAGCCGTAGTGGTGGGCGGCCACGTTGGCCAGGGTGGTGACCAGGGTGCCCGCCTGGGCCATGGGCTCGACGCCCAGGTTCTTGCCCTCGGCCTGGAAGGCGGCCACCACGCCCGCCAGCTCGGTGGTCACCGCGTTGAGCAGCCGCACCCGGATGTTGCGGAAGCGCCGGTCGCCCTCGTCGGTGCTGAGGTCGACCACCCGCAGCACGGGCCGGTGCTGGTCCCAGAAGTCGAAGAAGGCGTCGGTGAGGGCGAGCGCGGTCTCGTAGCCGGCTTTGGCCTTCCACGGGCTCTCGGCCACCAGCCGGACCAGCCGCTGCCCGTCGAGCGCCATCTCCTGCGCGAGGACCAGGATGGCCGCCTCGACGTCGGCGAAGTACTGGTAGAAGGTGGCGGGCGAGGTCCCGGCCTCGCGCGCGATGTCGATGACCTTGACCGAGCGGTACGACGTGGTGCGCAGCATCTCGGCCGTGCACTCGAGCAGCTTCTGCCGAGTCGCACGCCCCCGCCGCCCGGGGACGCGCCCGTCGGCAGCCCTCAGGTCCTCGACCGCCGCTTCGCTCGTGTCCCCCACGGGCGACAGGGTAGCGAGAACTGACGCCCCATCAGGTGATCAGCTGAGGGGCGCGATGTACTGCTCGCCGAAGCGTTCCAGGGCGCCGACGTTGTCGTCGAGGGAAGCGAACTGCTTGCCCTCCATGAGCCAGGCCGAGGTGATGAGGGTGGTGACGCCGAGGCCTTCCAGCTCGGCGCACACGTCCGGAGTCGGCAGCCGGTCGATGATCGAGACCTGGACCTCGAACGGGCGGTCCTCGGTGCCGTATTCCCGCCGGTAGCCGGCCAGGCGGTCGAGGTAGCCGGCCAGCTGGTCGAAGCGGTAGTAGACGCCCATCCAGCCGTCACCCACCCGGGCCGCCCGGCGCAGGGCGCGTTCGGTGTGGCCGCCGATCAGGATGGGCACCGGGGCGGGCGGCGCCGGGCTCATCTCCAAGCGGTCGAAGTCGTAGAACTCGCCATGGTGCTCGACCATGCCGCCGCGCCACAGCGTGCGCAGCACCGCGATCTGCTCCTCCATGCGGGCACCGCGGCGCTCGAACTCCTGGCCCAGCTGGGTGAACTCCTCGCGCATCCAGCCGGCGCCGACGCCCAGCAGCACGCGGCCGCCGGACAGGTAGGCAGCCGTGCCCACCGCCTTGGCCACCACGAACGGGTTGCGGGCCGGCAGCACGTAGACGTGGGTGGAGAAGCGGATGGTGGAAGTCACCGCCGCCATGGCCCCGGTCATGACCCACACGTCGGGCCAGGGCGTCTCGGGCGGGAACATGGGGCGCCCGTCGTCGGTGTAGGGGTACGACGAGTCGAGCTTGTCCGGGTAGAAGACGTGGTCGGACAGCGACACCTGGTCGAAGCCGGCGGCCTCGGCCACCCGGGTCAGCTCCACCCAGTCGTCGGGCGGCGAGTACATGAGGGACTGGCAGAACCTCACGCCTCGCGCTCCCAGATGGTCGCCAGCTCGTCGACCGTGGTGATGGTGGCGAGCAGCGACAGCGTGTTGTCGATCACCGCATCGGCGTAGTCGGCGGGGATGCCGCACACCGCGTCGCGGGGCACCACGACGTCGAAGCCCCGGTTGACCGCCTCCATCACCAGGTTGGTGATGGCCACGTTGACCGACACGCCCGTCACCACGAGCGTGCTCACCCCCAGGTTGCGCAGCACCGGCTCCAGGTCGGTGCCGCTCATGGGATTGAGCCCGTGGGTGCGGGTGAGCACCAGGTCGGTGGGCATCGCGCCCACCTCGGGCACCACCTTGGTGGCGGGCGAGCCGGGCAGCAGCTTGACCGGCGATTCGGCGGCGGCGTGGAACAGCCGGGCGTTGGTGTTGGCGCCCTTGCCGTCCACCCGGCGCTCGAACGTGGCGTGCACCACGTCGACGCTGGCGGCGCGGGCCGACTTCATCAGCCGGGCCAGCGCCGGGAGCATGGTCTCGCGGGCCGCCTCGGCCAGTGCCGGCAGCACGGCCTCCTCACCCAGCACCCCGTTCTGTACCTCCGACGTCACCACCGCGGTTCGCCACGGTGCCACCAGAGCGGCAAGGTCCACAGCCATTCCGCCGACCATAACAACGGGCGCGGGGCCAGGCGTCAGACTCGGGCCATGGATCTGCACGTCGTCCGCTACGGGGTCACAGACCGTGTCGCGACCGTCACGCTCGATCGCCCCGAGCGCCTGAACGCGTGGACCGGCCGGATGCACACCGAGTACCGCTGGTGCCTGGCGCAGGCGGAGGCCGACCCCGCGGTGCGGGTGGTGGTGGTGACCGGGGCCGGCCGGGGCTTCTGCGCCGGGGCCGACTTCCGAGCGCTGGAGAAGAACGTGGCGGCCGGCGGCTACGACGACGGGGTGCGAGACCAGCTGGCGACGCCCGGCTATGGGGTGCGGAGCGAGTTCGACCACGCCTTCGCGTTCCACTACGGCATGGCCACGCCCGTGATCGCGGCGGTGAACGGGCCCGCGGCCGGGGTCGGGTTGGTGCTGGCCTGCTACTGCGACCTGCGCTTCGCCGCCGCCGGCGCCAAGCTCACCACCTCGGCGCCCCGGCTGGGCCTGCCCGCCGAGTTCGGGCTGTCCTGGGTGCTGCCGCGGTTGGTGGGCCTGGGCCATGCCACCGACCTGCTGCTGTCGTCGCGGGTGGTCTTGGCCGAGGAGGCCGCGGCCATCGGGCTGGTCAATCGGGTGCTGCCGCCCGACGAGCTGCTCCCGGCCACCTACGACTACGCCCGGGCGCTCGCGCACGACGTGTCGCCCGCCTCGCTGCGGGAGACCAAGCGCCAGATCTACGGGGACCTGCACGGCGATGTGGGGAGTGCAGTGGAGCGCTCGGTGGCCCTGACCGACGAGATGATGGGCGGCGCCGACTACGCCGAGGGCGTGCGGGCCTGGACCGAGCGGCGAAATCCTGACTTCCCCGACCCCACGTAGCGCTACGTTCCGCGCCATGGCGACCCGGCTGTACTCGGTAGTGATCGACGCGCCCGACCCGTCCGCCCTCGGGCGGTTCTGGTCGGAGGCCACGGGCTGGCCCATCGCGCTGGAGGAACCCGACGAGGTGGTGGTCGAGCCGCCCGAGGGCGAGCCCGGCATCGCCCTCGTGATCGTGCCGGTCGACGACCCCAAGGTGGGCAAGAACCGGATCCACTTCGACCTGGCCACCACCTCGGCCGAGCACCAGGCGGAGCTGGTGGAGCGGGTGCGGCAGACGGGAGCCACGCCGGTCGACATCGGCCAGGGCGCGGTGCCGTGGGTGGTGCTGGCGGACCCGGACGGCAACGAGTTCTGCATCCTGGAGCCCCGGGAGATGTACGCGGACGCGGGACCCATAGCCGCGGTCGTGCTCGACACGCCCGACCCCGCGGCGCTGGCCCAGTTCTGGACGGTGGCGTCCGCCTGGCCGATCGTGTTCCGGGCCGACCACGGCGTGGCGCTGGCCTCTCCCGACCGGCCCGGACCTCGCCTGGAGCTCCTGAAGGTCGCTGACCCCAAGGTGGGCAAGAACCGGATCCACCTGGACGTCGCGCCGGAGGAGGGCGACGACCACGCCGCCGAGGTGGAGCGGCTGCGAGCCCTGGGCGCCAGCGACGCCGACGTGGGCCAGGGCGAGCAGACGTGGGTCGTGATGGCCGACCCGGAGGGCAACGAGTTCTGCGTGCTGACGCCTCGCTCCCTATGATCTGACACACCGTCAGATTTGGGAGCGCGCATGGTCGAGATCCCCAAGATCGTCAGCGTCGACGACCACGTGGTCGAGCCGCCACATGTGTGGGAGCGCTGGCTGCCGGCGGCCTACCGCGACCGCGGGCCCCGGGTCGAGCGGCGGGGTGTCGCCGGCATGCGGCACGTCGGCGGCGGCCACTACGAGCAGGTCTTCGACGACGACGCCCCCGAGAAGGCGGACTGCTGGGTGTACGAGGACCTGGTCTACGTGCACAAGCGCCACGTCGCGGCGGTGGGCTACCCCCGCGACGAGATGACCATGACACCCATGACGTATGAGGAGATGCGCCCCGGGTGCTACGACGCTACAGCCCGCGTCTCGGACATGGAGCTCAACCACGTCGAGGCGTCGCTTTGCTTCCCCACCTTCCCCCGGTTCTGCGGCCAGACCTTCACCGAGGCCCAGGACCACGACCTGGGGCTGGCCTGCGTGCGGGCCTACAACGACTGGATGGTCGAGGAGTGGTGCGCCGGCTCCGGCGGCCGGCTGATCCCGCTCGTCATCGTGCCCCTGTGGGACGCCGAGCTGGCGGCCGCCGAGGTGCGCCGCAACGCGGCCCGGGGCGTCCACGCCGTGTGCTTCAGCGAGATCCCGCCACACCTGGGGCTGCCGTCGATCCACTCGGGCGCCTGGGACCCGTTCCTGGCCGCCTGCCAGGAGACCCGCACCACCATCAACATGCACATCGGCTCGTCGTCCCGCATGCCGGCGACGTCGCCCGATGCCCCCACGGGGGTGGCGGCCACGCTCAGCTTCAACAACGCCATGGCGTCGATGAGCGACTGGCTGTTCTCCGGCAAGCTGGTCCAGTTCCCCGAGCTGGTGCTGGCTTACAGCGAGGGCCAGATCGGCTGGATCCCCTACATCCTCGAGCGGGCCGACACGGTGTGGGAGGAGCACCGGGCCTGGGCCCACACCCAGGACCTGGTGCCCGAGCCGCCGTCCACCTACTACTACCGCCAGATCTACGGCTGCTTCTTCCGCGACCGCCACGGCATCGAGTCGCTCGACCAGGTGGGCGTCGACAACATCACCTTCGAGACCGACTACCCCCACACCGACTCGACATGGCCCGACACCAAGAAGGTGGCCGAGGAGCTGATGGCGGGCGTGCCCCAGGAGGCGGTGGACAAGATCATGCGGGTCAACGCCATCCGCATGCTCAGCCTCTCCCTCTAGTCGCACTCGGCTGGCCGAACGGATCTGACGGTGTGTCAGCCCGGTCGGTACGGTGGCCCGCGTGCTGGCTGCCACGGTCCGGGAGGCCGCGAAGAGGTTCGGAGAGCTGCCCGCGTTCGTCGATCCGGACGGGGCGGTGACCACGTATGCGGAGCTGGACCGGCGGTCGGACCTGGTGGCCGCGGGGCTGGCGGCGCGGGGCGTGCGGGCCGGGGACCGGGTGGCGCTGCGGCTCCCGTCGGACACCGGCTACGTCGTCGCCTACGCCGCCGCGGCCAAGCTCGGGGCCATCACCGCGGGGATCAACCCCCGGCTGGCGCCCCCCGAGCAGGAGGCGCTCGTGGCGCTGGCCGATCCGGTGGTGATGCTCGAAGACCCCGGCGAGGTGGCCGAGCTGGCCCGGGCCGACCGGGGCGGGGTGCCGCCGGTGCCGGCCGACGATCCCGATCGGCCGGTGGCCATCGTGTTCACCTCGGGGACCACCGGGGTGCCCAAGGGGGCGCTGTTCTGCAACCGGCAGCTGGAGGCCGTGGCGCAGACCGACGCCGGGGGCGCGTGGGCCGAACCGGGGCAGCCGGGGCCGGCCATGCTGGCGTCCACCCAGTTCGCCCACATCGGCTTCACCACCAAGCTGGTCTGGTACCTGCGCCTGGCCACCCGCACCCACATCCTGGAACGGTGGCGGGCCGACGATGCCCTGCGCACCATCGCGGCCCAGCGCATGCCCTCGATCGGCGGCGTGGCCCCCCAGCTGGCGCTCATGGTGCGCTCGCCCGAGGCGGCTCGCCACGACTGGGACCACGTCCGCACCGTGGTGGTGGGCGGGGCGGCCTCACCGCCCGCGCTGGTGGCCGCGGCGCGGGACCGGTTCGGCGCCGCCTACTCGATCCGCTACTCGTCGACCGAGTCGGGGGGCTGTGGGACCGGCACCGCCTTCGACGCGGACGACGACGAGGCCCTGTACACGGTGGGCCGGCCCCGCCCCGGCGTCGAGGTCGCGGTCCGGGACGAGGACGGCCGCCCACGGCCCGACGGCGAGGTGGGTGAGCTGTGGCTGCGCTCGCCCACCCAGATGTCCGGCTACTGGCGGGACCCGGACGGCACCGCGGCCACGCTGGTCGACGGCTGGATCCGCACCGGCGACCTGGCCCGCATCGACGAGCGCGGCCTGGTGCGCCTGGCCGGCCGCAGCACCGAGATGTTCATCCGGGGCGGCTACAACGTCTACCCCGCGGAGGTCGAGGCCACCCTGGCCGCCCACCCCGCCGTGGCCGAGGTGGCGGTCGTCCCCCGCCCGGACCCGGTGATGGGCGAGATCGGCGTGGCGGTGGTCGCGCCCCGCGACCCGGCCGCACCTCCCACGCTGGCCGAGGTCCGGGACTTCCTCGCCGGCCGCCTGGCCGCCTACAAGCTGCCCGAGGCCCTACGGATCGTCGCCGAGCTCCCGCTCACCCCCGGCCAGAAGCTCGACCGCCGCGCGCTGATCGCCCACGAGGCTGACCAGGCCCACGCCACCATCTGACCGCTCACCAGCTCGAAGGCGTCTGGTCACGCCCTCACTGCGTGGGCGGGTGCCAGGGGGCGGGGCCGCCGGGCGGCGGGGGCGGGGGCGAGCCCGGCGGGGCGCCCCACGGAGACTGGTCCTGCGGCGGGGGTGGTGGGG
>JBKPRV010000251.1:0-5118 GCA_046734715.1 Actinomycetota bacterium
GGCTAGGTCTGGTCGATGTAGAGCAGGGCGATGGCCATCTGGTCGTCGGCTGCGGCCGGCATGTTGTAGTTGCCGGTGATCGTCACCCGTTGACCTCGGGCGACCGTGGCCACCGGGTTGGCCCGGGTGCCGGTGCAGACCCCCATGCCCGACAGGTGCGCCTCCCCGTGGTGGCCCGTGTAGAGCGGGCTGCCTCCGTAGCGGGCGACCGAGTTGCAGATCATCTGCCCGGTGGTGGTGTTCGCCACCGTGACGTTGACGCCACCGTCGTGGATGTGGCCGCCGGCGCCGATGATGCGCCCGGGCCGGTTGACGTTCCACGTCCACGAGCGGCTGCTCGCTCCGGCAGGCACCGAGATCTCCGAGTCACCGCACTGGTCGACGTCCAGCCACACCGGCTCCACCCGGGTCATGCCCGGCGTCGAGGACGGGACCCAGTTGTAGGTCATCTGGATGAACAGGTTGTTCTGGGGCGCCGTGTTGTGGTTGGCGAGCTCCCAGATCATGTGCCAGTTCTCCCGGCCGACGAAGTAGCCGTAGCCCGGCGGTGAGATCACCGGCGTGCGCTCGTCTCCGGAGGCGAAGAACCGCTGGCCCAGCAGGCCGAACAGCGACGCGGCGCAGGTGGCGTCGGTCTTCCCGCCGCCCTGGGCGAGCATCACCATGTGGTGGAGCTGGGCGTCGGTGCTCCAGCCCGCCACCCGGCCGTCCTGGTACACCAGGCTGGCCGTCATGCCGGTGATGTAGCAGTTGGTGCAGGGCTTGCGGATGAAGAACGAGAACCGGTTGCCGGTGTGGGCGTGGCCGTGGGTCCCGTCGGGGTTGGTCGGCGCCCCCTGGACGTTGAACGGTCCGTACCGGATCTGCGTCGTCTGCGACCCCGGCTGCGGTGGCGAGGTCGTGCTGCTCGACGGCGGCATCGTGGTCGTCGGATTTTCGTGCGCGTCGTGATCGCCGTGGTCGTCGTGGGCCTGGGCAAAGCTGGTGCCCGTGGCCGACGCCATGACGAACAGGACCGTGGCGAGCGCCGCGACGACGAGCGCGCGGGTCCGCTTCGTACCTCTCATGGATCCCCTCCTGGTTGCTGGGGAGCGCCGGGTGGTCCTTACTCCTCAGTGATAACCAGATTACTCTTATTGTACGACTCGTCAATAATCAGCCCGCTTAACGACGTTACGCGACCGTAACGGGCGCGCTCCGGAGGCATCGGCTCACGACACGTGGGGGGCGGGTGTGGTTACTCTGTGGCCCGTGGCGGCAGTGCCTGCGTCATCCGAGGAGGCCGACGTCGACGCCGGAGCCGCGCCCGACGTCTCCACCCGCGACCGCCTGCTGACCGCGGCGTACGAGTTGTTGATCACCAACGGCTACCAGGCCTCGACCCTGCAGGCGGTAGCTCGTCGCGCCGGCCTCACCACGGGCGCCATCTACGCCCACTTCGGCGGCAAGCAGGAGCTGATGGCCCACGCGGTGCTGTCGGAGTGGTACCGCACCGAGCGTGCGGTGCTCACCGAGTACCTGTCGGCCTACATGGTCGAGGGCGGCGACGGCACCCCGCAGGATGCGTTCACCATGCTGCTGGCCCGGCACGTGGCCGCGCCCGCCACCCCCAGCCACCGGTTGTTGACCGAGGTGACCGGCGCCATCATCCGGGAGGACATCAGCGAGTCGCCCCTCCTGGTCAGCGTCAAGCTCATCGAGCAGATCACCCGGGCGTCCGTGGAGACCAGCAAGGCGCGAGGCGAGATCTCCGACGAGCTCGACACCGAGGCCATGGTGGCCGTGATCGTGAACATCTACCTGGGTGCCATCACCTCCAAGTCGCTCGGGCTGCCCCAGCCCAGCGTGGAGGCCATCACGAAGCTGTTCCGGGCGGCTACGGCCGGTTACCGCCGGGCCTGACGCCACCCTCGGTGTCGCCCGCAGCCTGCTCCCGGCGGGTGCAGTACGTTCCGGCCATGGCTGACCACACGTTCGAGACGCTGGCCGACGGGGGCGGGTTCTTCGAGGGTCCGCGCTGGCACGACGGCCGCTGGTGGGTGTCCGACTTCTACCGCCACAGGGTGTTCGCCATCGCTCCCGGCGGCGCCACCGAGGAGGTGATGACGGTCGACGCCCAGCCCTCGGGTCTGGGCTGGCTGCCCGACGGCTCGCTGCTCGTGGTGTCGATGCGGGACCACAAGGTGCTGCGCCGCTCGCCGGACGGCACGGTCTCGGTGCACGCCGACATCGCCGAGCACTGCGGCGGCCTGGCCAACGACATCGTCGTCGACCGCGAGGGTCACGCCTACGTGGGCAACTTCGGCTTCGACCTCATGGCCGGGGACTCACCGCGGGCCGCCGTCATCTGCCACATCGCCCCGGACGGCACGGTCGACGTGGCGGCCGAGGACCTGCGCTTCCCCAACGGCGCGGTCATCACGCCCGACGGCTCGACGCTGATGGTGGGCGAGACCATGGGCGGCCAGTACTCGGCGTTCTCCCGCGGCCCGGACGGCGCCCTGTCGGACCGCCGGGTGTGGGCCACGGTCGAGGGCGTCGCCCCCGACGGCTGCACGCTCGACGCCGAGGGCTGCATCTGGGCCGCCGACGCCCTGGGCAACCGCCTGGTCCGGGTGGCCGAGGGCCAGGGCGTGGTCGAGGAGATCCCCGGTCCCCACGGCCTGGGCGTCTACGCCTGCATGTTGGGCGGGCCGGACGGCACCACCCTGCTGGCCTGCGCCGCGCCCGATTACTTCGAGCACAACCGTGCCAACGCGCGCGAGGCCATCCTCGCCACCACCACGGTCGACGTCCCCCACGCCGGACTGCCGTAAGGGATGGGCGCCTGTTAGCTGAGGCGCTCGATGATCATGGCCATGCCCTGACCGCCGCCGACGCACATCGTCTCGAGGCCGAAGGTCTTGTCCTCGTCCTGGAGGGCGTGGATCAGCGTGGTCATGATGCGGGCGCCGGTCATGCCGAAGGGGTGGCCGAGGGCGATGGCGCCGCCCTTGACGTTGAGCTTGTCGATCGGGATGCCGAGGTGGCGGGCCGAAGGCAGCACCTGGGCGGCGAAGGCCTCGTTGATCTCGACCAGGTCGATGTCGTCGATGGTCATCCCGGCCCGGCGCAGCGCCTGGCGGGACGCCTCGATGGGCCCGAGCCCCATGATCTCGGGGTTGAGCCCGGTGACGCCGGACGAGATCACCCGCGCCAGCGGGGTGATGCCCAGCTCGCGGGCCCGGGTGTCGCTCATCACGATGACCGCGGCCGCGCCGTCGTTGAGGGGGCAGGCGTTGCCCGCGGTGACCTCGCCGTCGGGGCGGAATGCCGGCTTGAGCTCGGCCAGCTTCTCGACCGTGGTGCCGGCGCGGGGGCCGTCGTCCTTGCTCACGACGGTGCCCGAAGGCGTGGTGACGGGCGTGATCTCGCCGTCCCAGTAGCCGTTCTCCTGGTTGGCCACGGCCAGCTGCTGGCTGCGGGCCGCGAACTCGTCCATGTCCGGGCGGGAGACGTTCTCGGCCAGGCGCACGTTCTCGGCCGTCTGGCCCATGGCGATGTAGATGTCGGGCAGGCCCGGCTGGGGCTCCCAGCTGTCGGCACCGTTGGCCGCCTCCGCCGACCGCGCCTGGGCCTCGGCGAACAGCGGGTTGGTCGCACCGCTGTCGGCCATGCCGTTCATGAAGCGGCTGACGGTCTCGACCCCGGCCGCCACGAACACGTCACCTTCGCCGGCCCTGATGGCGTGCGCGGCCATGCGGATGGCCTGCAGCGAGGACGAGCAGTAGCGGTTGATGGTCACGCCGGGCACGTCGTCCAGGCCCGCCAGGAGAGCAGTGACCCGGGCGATGTTGAAGCCGGACTCGCCGGCGGGCTGGCCGCAGCCCATGATGAGGTCGTCGATGGTGGTGCGATCGAGCTGCGGGACCTTGTCCAGCGCGGCCTTGACGATGTGGGCGGACAGGTCGTCCGGACGGCACTCCACCAGCGAGCCCTTCATCGCCCGCCCGATCGGGGTGCGGGCCGTCGAGACGATCACGGCTTCGGTCATGGCGGATCCTCCTGGCGCGGGGGTCGTGCGTCCTGCGTGTCTAGCTATGTTACCGGTCGGTCACCAACCTGGCCTTGGTGGGTGTGGTCGTGCGCGTGCCCGCCTCGGGTCTCCAGCCAGCGCCGGAATCCGGCGGCGTTGGAGTGGATCCCGTTGAGCGTCTCGAGCTTCTCCCGGTGGACCGGGTCGGTCCCTTCGAGGTCGGCCCCGAAGGCGTCGGACAGGGCTTCGGCGATGTCGCGATCCTCCCGCCAGGCGGCCTCCGCCACCTCGGCCCAGCGCCGCAGCGTCCCCTCCGCCTCCTCGAGGATGGCCTGGGGATCGGGGACCAGCCCGTAGTGCGCCAGGGCGATCCCGGCCGGGCGCCGCTCGGCGAAGCGCCGCAGGGAGTTCAGCGCCTGGTCGAGGTCGAAGTCGGGCGGCGGCGTCGCCGGGCGGAGGATGCCCACGTCGGGCAGGCGGACGCCCACGGCGTCGCCCGCGAACAGCAGGCCCGAGTCCGAGTCGTGCAGCGCGAGGTGGTGCTTGGCGTGCCCCGGCGAGTCGACCACGGTCAGCGTGCGACTTGGCGACACGGCGAGCTGCTCGCCGTCCTCCAGCACGTGGACCCGCTCGGCGGGCGTGGGGGTCAGCCGCCCGTACAGCGAGTCGAGCAGGTCCCCGTAGACCATGGCCGCGCTGTTGACCAGCTTGGCCGGATCCACCAGGTGGCGCGCCCCGCGCTGGTGGACGTACACGGTGGCCTGAGGGAAGGCGGCGGCCACGTCGCCCACCCCGCCCGCGTGGTCGAGGTGGATGTGGGTGACGGCCACGCCCGCCAGGTCGCCCGGCGCCACGCCGAGCTCGTCCAGCGCCGCGAGCAGGTGGGGCACGGACGTCTGGCTGCCGGTCTCCACCAGGACCGGGGCGTCGCCGGTCACCATGTACCCGGCGGTGACCTGGTGCCATCCGCCGAGGAGCGTGTCGATCTGCAGGACGCCGGGAGCGATCTCGCTGTGCATCGTTGCTTCGACCCTACCGTCCGTCGGCGGAGTCCTTCATCGGTGGCGTCGTTCGTTGTCACACCCTGTCGGTACCATCCGCTC
>JBKPRV010000252.1:0-3628 GCA_046734715.1 Actinomycetota bacterium
CGTGCTCCTCGGGCACCGGCACCATCACGTACGGCATCTAGTAGGCCCCCTGCACTTCCCTGCTCGAACCAACGTGGCGAGAGTAGACGAACCGGTTCAGCCGAGTCTCATGCAAGGCGGGGCGGTGAGCATGTCGGCCCGCTACTGTCGGGCCGGAAGCGCCCGAGGGGACGGGATGCGCAAGGAGAATGGCTAGGGGGACAGAGCCGGTCACGGGCAGGTCGCCGACTACGCGGCGTGATCGGCTGGCGCGCGTCACGCTGGTCGTTCCGACGTACCAGGAAGCGGACAACATCGAGCCGTTCCTGCGAGCGGCCCGCGCCGCGCTGCCCGACGCGCGGGTGATCGTGTGCGACGACGGCAGCCCCGACGGCACGGGTGCGAGCGCGGACCGGGTCGGGCACGAGCTGGGCAACGTCGAGGTGCTCCACCGGCCGAGCAAGCAGGGTCTGGGCAACGCCTATCGCCACGGCTTCCGGGTCGCGCTGGACGGCGGCGCCGACATCGTCGTGCAGATGGACGTCGACTTCTCCCACCCCCACGCCATGCTCCCCGACATGGTCGGCCGGATCCGCGCCGGAGCCGACGTCGTCATCGGCTCGCGTTACATGCCGGGCGGCGGGACACCCGACTGGCCGGTGTACCGCCGCTGGCTGTCGAAGGGCGGCAACCTGTACGCGAGGCGGCTGCTCCGTCTCACCGTGCGGGACGCCACGTCGGGCCTGCGCGCTTACCGGGCGGGGGCTCTCCAGGAGATCGACGTCGCGTCGACGCAGGCCAACGGCTACGGCTTCATGCTGGAGACGATCCGCCAGCTCGCCACCTCGGGCGCCCGCATCGACGAGGTCCCGCTGGTGTTCCGCGACCGCGTGGCCGGGACGTCGAAGATGTCATCCCGGATAGTGGTCGAGAACCTCCTCCTCGTGACGTGGTGGGGCGCGTCCATGCGCTATCCGGGCGCCGCACGGGCGTTCCGGACGAGTACGGCCGGCCGGCGCCTGAGCGCCCTGGCCGCTCGGTTGTCATGACCGAGACCGCGACGGCGACTGTGCCTGCGCCCGCGGTGCGCGGGGTCCCGGCCCGGAGCTTCACGAAGGAGGCTGCGGCGGACTGGGTGTTCGCCGGAGTCGTGGTGCTGACCGGCTGGTGGTACCTGCGAGCCTCACGCGGTCACTCGTTCCTGCGCGACGACTGGCAGGTCGCCATGCGGTCGCTGTCGTTCGGTGACCTGTTCGAGCCGTACAACGGCCACCTGAGCGTCGTTCCCCTGGCGATCTACCGGGTGCTCCTCGGCCAATTCGGCATGGAGACCTACACGCCCGAGCGGTTGCTGGGGAGCGGCGGCCTGCTGGCTCTCGGCGTCGCGTTGTTCCTGTTCGCTCGCAGCCGGGTCGGTGCGCCGGTGGCACTCGTGGTCGCAGTGTCCGTGTTGTGGCTGCCGACGATGAACCTGACGCCCTTCCTGAGCAACTTCCACTTCTCGCTCGTGGGTGGGGTGGTGTGTGCGGCCGCGCTGCCCTCCCGCGACCGGCGCTCGGACGTGGCCATCAGCCTCTCGCTGGCTTTTGCGTTCCTGAACTCGGGCGTCGCGGTGGCGGTGGCCGCCGCCTGCGCCGCTCACGCCCTGATGGACCGCGCCCGCCTGAGCCGTTGGGTCGCCATCGCGGTGCCAAGCCTCCTCTGGGTGTGGTGGTGGCTCGCGCTGGGTCAGCAACCTCGGCCGGCCGACATCCCGTCGATCGGCGAGGGCCTGAGCGACGTCGTCGAGGGTGCGTTCGGATCGTTCTCCGCCCTGACGTGGGAGTGGCCGGTGGGCGGTGCGGTGTTGCTGGTGGGCTGGGTCGCACTGCTCGCCCACCGGGTGAGGACCGACCGAGCGTCGAGTCTCACCCAGCTGGCCTGGGCAGGCGGTCTGGTCGTGTGGTGGGCGGGGCTCGTGTGGTCACGGGCGGAAGCCGCCGACGGGCACATCGGCCGCTACGAGTACGTCGGTGCCGTGTTCATCCTCCTATCGGTGCTCCCGGCCGAACGCGCCGAGTGGCTGACGAGCCCCAAAGCACTCTGGGTGCTGGCCGCGCCCGCGCTGGCGATCGTCGCGATCATCGTCGCCGTCAACCACGACGAGCTCCGGGACGCCGTCGAGGTGCGGGCGCACGGGGCGGACAGGGCCGAGATCGCGCTGTACGAGCTGGAGGCGGCCGGGCGGGTCGACCCGACCCTCCGGCTACGCCCCGAGATGGTCGGGATCACCGTGCGGGACTACCAGGAGAAGGTGGTGGCCCGCTACGGATCGCCGATCGATCTGAGCGAACCACCCGACGAGGCGATGATCGAACGCGGCGCGTTGCAGAGGACGATCGTCGGCGCGGCGCCGGCGGACGACCCCGGCTGCGCGGCCGGTCCCGTGAGCCTGTACTTCGGTGGCGAGGTAGCGCTGCACACGGGTGATCAGCCGGCCATGCTGCGAGCCCGCCGCTTCGGGTCGTCGATGGTCGACGTCCGGCAGATCCCGGCGGGGCGGTCCGCGGTCGTGAAGTTCTCCGTGCAGTCGATCTTCCCCTTCACTCCGTGGGTGATCGACTCGCCCGGGGCGTGCATCCACGCCGAGCCGGCTGGATGACACGCCCCCCGGTGTCGCCGTCGTTCAGCGCGGCGTGGCCGCCTCGACCAGCTGGCGGGCGCGGTGGTCCATGGTGTGGCGGGCCAGCACGAGCTGGCGGCCGCGGGCGGCGCGGGCCCGGGCCGCGGGTGGGTCGGCCAGGATCTCGTCGACCAGGGCCCGTAGCCCGGCGGGGTCGTGGTACTCGGGCACCGCGCCCTCGAACAGCTCGGCGATGCCGTCCACGGTGTCGGAGATCACCGGGGTGCCGCACGCCAGCACGTCGAAGAGTCGGTTGGAGACGAAGCCCCACGCCTTCATCGGTCCCCAGTGGTCGTTGAGGACGACGCCGGCCGACGAGTAGACGACCGGCAGCAGCTCGTTGTCGACGTGGTCGGCCACCACCAGCGAGGGATCCACGAGCTCGCGCCACCCGCCGCCGTAGATGGCGGGCCGGAGCCCGGCGGCCAGGGCCTCGGCCACCGTCGGGCGCAGCACGTCGCGGGTCTTGGCGACCACGGCCACCTCGTGGCGATGGGCCGGGTCGATGGGGCGCGGCGCGAAGCGTCGGTGGTCTGTGGCCTGGAGCATGACCTCCACCGGGGTGCCGGTGCGGCCCCGCACGTGGTCCGCGAACCGGGTCGACGCCACCAGGACGACGTCGGCCTCGTCGAGCTCGCGGTCGTCGACGGCCTCGGGATGGCTGATGATCCACAGCACCTGGCGCTGCCCGTTTGTGGCGCAGACGGGGCGGAGCCCACGCAGCACGACGTGGACGTCGCAGGCGCGCCCGGCCAGGCTGTCGGCCTGGGCCGCCGTCTGGACGCGGGTCTCGTGGCCCAGCCGCCCCAGGCTCCCGGCCAGCGCCTGGGCCAGGTGCCAGTCGCCCCAGCGGCCCGCCACCTTGGCCGATGGCGCGGCCACCGTGAGGGCGAAACGCAGCGGGAGGTCGTCCCGGGGATCGGCCGCCCGCCGCAACACCGCGCCCGAGCGCCGGACGGCGGCGGCCCACCCGGGCCCGGCCGGATC
>JBKPRV010000253.1:0-10637 GCA_046734715.1 Actinomycetota bacterium
GTCGGGCCTCACCGCCGCGACGTTCGAGCCCGGCGACGCCCTGGTCCTCCTGGCCGATCCCTTCACCCTGCCGGTCGACGCCATCGTCGAGGCGCTGGGCGACCTGGACCCGCCGGTCCCGGTGGTGGGCGGCCTCGCCTCGGCCGCAGTGCAGCCGGGCGGCAACCGCCTGGTGGTGGACGGCGAGGTGGTCGACCACGGCGGGGTCGGCGTCGTCCTGCCCGCGGAGGTGGCCACCACCGTGGTGGTGTCGCAGGGCTGCCGCCCGGTGGGCGAGCCCATGATCGTGACGCGGGCAGAGGGCAACCTGCTGGTCGAGTTGGCCGGCCGCCCCGCGCTCGACCGGCTGGAGGAGCTGATCGAAGCGGCCGGTCCCGAGGAACGCCACCAGCTCGCCACCGGGCTGCACGTCGGCGTCGCGGTCGACGAGCATCGCATGACCTTCGGTCCCGGCGACTTCGTGGTCCGCAACCTGGTGGGCGCCGACCGCCGGGCCGGGGCGCTGGCGGTGGGCGACCAGGTGCCGGTCGGCACCACGGTCCAGTTCCAGGTGCGCGACGCCGAGGCGGCCGACGAGGAGCTGCGGGGCCTGCTGGCCGGCGTGACCGGCGACGCCGCGCTGGTGTTCACCTGCAACGGGCGGGGCAGGCGTCTCTTCGGTGAGGACGATCACGACGCCCGCGTGGTGGCGCGTTCGGTGCCGACCGGCGCGGTGGCGGGCATGTTCTGCGCAGGGGAGATCGGCCCGCTGGGCGGCCGCAGCTTCCTCCACGGGTTCACCGCCGGGATCGTGGTGTTCCACCAGCCGGCGGGTGGCTGAATCACCGCGCCGGGTGGGGTCGGAGGAGGGCCGGACTGCCACTAGGGTGGCCGTGTGACCACGCTCCACGACCTCTACTACGACCAAGGCCAGAGCCCTTGGCTCGACAACCTGCGGCGCGGCTGGCTCACGGGGGGCGAGCTCGCGCGATGGGTCGAGAAGGGCGTGCGCGGCATCACCTCCAACCCGACGATCTTCCAGAAGGCCATCGAGGGCTCCGCCGAGTACGACGACCAGCTGCGCGGCCTCGCGAGCGGCTCGGTCGTGGATGCCTACTGGACCATGGCCGTGTCCGACATCGAGGCCGCGCTCGCCATCCTGCGCCCGGTGCACGACGAGAGCGGCGGCGTCGACGGGTTCGTCTCCCTGGAGGTGGCCCCCGACCTGGCGCACGACGAGACCGGCACCGTGGCCTCCGCGCGCGAGCTGCACGACCGCATCGCCGAGCCGAACCTGTATGTCAAGGTGCCGGCCACCGCGGCGGGCGTCGGCGCCATCCGCACGCTCGTCAGCGAGGGCCGCAACATCAACGTGACGCTGATCTTCGGCCTCGACCGGTACGAGGAGATCATGGAGGCATACCTGTCGGGCCTCGAGGCCTACGAGGGCGACCTCTCCCGCGTCCACAGCGTGGCCTCGTTCTTCGTGAGCCGGGTCGACACCGAGGTCGATCGGCGCCTGGACGCCATCGGCACGCCGGAGGCGCGGGCGCTGCGCGGCAAGACCGCGGTGGCACAGGCCCAGCTCGCCTACGGCCGCTTCCTCGACCGCTTCCGTGGCCCCCGCTGGGAGGCGCTGGCCGCCCGGGGTGCCCGGGTGCAGCGCCCGCTGTGGGCCTCCACCTCCACCAAGAACCCCGACTACCCCGACACGCTCTACGTGGACACGTTGATCGGCCCCGACACGGTCAACACCATGCCCGAGGCCACCCTCGACGCGGTCGAGGACCACGGCACGCTGGCCCGCACCGTCGACGCCGACCTCGACGGCGCCGCGGCCACCCTGGCCGCCGTCGAGGCCGTGGGCGTCGACCTCGATGACGTCAGCCGGGTGCTCGAAGAGCAGGGCGTGGCCACATTCGCCAAGAGCTTCGACGAGTTGCTGTCCTCGCTCGGCAGCAAGGCGGAAGAACTGCGGAGCGGGGCGTCGGGGAGCTAGACAGAGCGGTCAGTTGACCGCCATGTCGGGAGGAAGCGTGCACGGGGAACTGGTGGTGGTCGACGACGTACCCGGCGAGCTGGCCGAGCGCGTCATCGAGGCATTCCACTCCCGCCCCAACGACGCCTTCTCGTTCTCGGTGTCGGGCGGCGACCTGGCCCGGCGCTGCTACGAGCGGCTGGCCGACGACGCCGGCAGCCAGATCGACTGGTGGAAGGTCGACGTCTACTGGGGGGACGAGCGCTGCGTGCCCCTGGACCACCGCGACTCGAACTACCGGCTGGTGCGCGAGTCGCTGCTGGAGCGGGTGGGGGCGGTGAACGCCAACTACCCGATGCGCTGCGAGGAGGGCCCGGACCCGTACCAGCTCCGGCTGGGCGAGCTGGGCCGCGTCGACCTGATCCACCTCGGCATGGGCGCCGACGGCCACACGGCGTCGCTGTTCCCGGGCTCGGCCGCGCTGAGCGCCGATCCCGGCCGGCTGGTGGTCATGAACGAAGACGCCAGCGGCCACAACCCCTACCACCGCATGACCTTGACGTTCACCGGCATCGCCCGCGCCCGCTTGGCGCTGATCACCGTGGCGGGCGAGGCCAAGCGCGACGCCTTCGCCCGGGTCGTGGCCGGGGACCCCGAGATCCCGGCCAGCCACATCCGGGCCGACCGCGTGCTGTGGATCGTCGATCCCGCCGCGGCCGGCGACCACGCCTAGGGGGATCACGTGCACCGGGGGGCGTGCCGGGCCGCGGCCGAGCTCACGCCGCTGCAGCAGGCGGTCGCCCTGCTGACCCCGCCCGCCTACCGCTGGGGCCACCGGGCCTACACCCACGTGATCGAGTGGGCGCTGGCGGACGAGCTGGCCGACCAACCCGCGGCCGAGGCGCGGCCGTAAGACTCGACCCGGCCGTCCGGCGTAGGGGGCGTTGGCGGAGGCCGCCGATAGTGTGCGCGGGATGGAGCACGCTCACCTGCTCGACCTGCCCCCTGCCGAGCTGTCCGCCCGGGCCCGTCGCGTGCGGGACGCGGCCACGGGCACGCGGGTGACGTACTCGCCCAAGGTGTTCATCCCGCTCACGATGCTGTGCCGCGACCGCTGCGGCTACTGCACCTTTGCCCAGCCCCCCGCGCGGCTCGACAAGGTGTACCTGTCCCCCGAGGACGTGCTGGCCATCGCCCGGGCCGGCGCCCAGGCCGGCTGCCACGAGGCGCTGTTCACCCTGGGCGAGCGGCCCGAGCTGCGCTACCCCGCGGCGGCGGACTGGCTGGCCGAGCACGGCTACCCGTCCACGGTCGACTACCTGGCCGCCATGTGCCGGCTGGTGCTGGACGAGACGGGCCTGCTCCCCCACGCCAACGCCGGCGCCCTGTACGAGGACGAGCTCGCCCTCCTGCGCCCGGTGGCGCCCAGCCAGGGGATGATGATCGAGACGCTGCGGGGCGACCTGGCCGCCCACCGGGGCTCCCCCGACAAGGACCCGCAGCGGCGCCTGGACACCCTGGAGGCCGCGGGCCGCCTGGGCATCCCCTTCACCACCGGGATCCTCGTCGGCATCGGCGAGACCCGGGAGGACCGGCTGGCCGCGCTGGAGGCCATCGCCGACGCCCATCGCCGCCACGGTCACGTGCAGGAGGTCATCGTCCAGAACTTCCTGCCCAAGCCGGGCACCGCCATGCACCAGGCGCCACCGTGCCCGCCGGCCGAGCACCTCGACGCCATCGCCCTGGCCCGCCTGGTGCTGCCGGCCGACGTCCACGTGCAGGCCCCGCCCAACCTGGCGGACGACTTCGGCGTGCTGCTCGACGCCGGCATCGACGACTGGGGCGGTGTGTCGCCCGTGACCGCCGACCACGTCAACCCGGAGCGCCCCTGGCCCGCCCTCGACCGCCTGCGCGCCGTCACCGAGGCCCGGGGCTTCGCCCTCGCCCCCCGGCTCACCATCTACCCCGAGTTCGTGGCCGCCCCCGAGCGCTGGCTCGATCCCGGGCTCAAGTTCGCGGTGGGCGACCGGGCCGACGCCGAGGGCATGGGCCGAGACGATCCCGGCTCGGTGTTCCCCGAGCGCACCCTCGAGAACGCCAAGGCGGGCACGGGCGCCGACTTCGTGCTCACGGGCGTGCGCTCCAGCGCCTGGTACTCCGGTGCCGACGCCGAGCCGCCGGTGCTGATCCCCTACCCGGGCGGAGGCGCGCCCGTCCGGGGCAGAGTGGCCGAGGTGCTCGACGGCGTGCGCGCCGGCCAGACGGTGGGCGAGGACGAGATCGTGGCGCTGTTCGCCGCCCGGGGCCCCGAGGTGGCGGCCGTGGCCGCCCTGGCCGACGACCTGCGGCGCGAGGCGGTGGGCGACACGGTGACGTTCGTCCGCAACCGCAACATCAACTACACGAACGTGTGCACGTTCAAGTGCCGCTTCTGCGGGTTCTCCAAGGGCCCCCTGTCGCTCAACCTGCGGGGCACGCCCTACCTGCTCACGCTGGACGACATCGCCGAGCGCGCCCGGGAGGCGTGGGAGCGGGGCGCCACCGAGGTGTGCCTCCAGGGCGGCATCCACCCCGACTTCGACGGCGACTACTACATCGACGTGGCCCGGGCGGTGAAGGCGGCCGTGCCCGGCATCCACGTCCACGGCTTCACCGCCCTGGAGGTCACCGAGGGCGCCCGCCGCCTCGGCGAGCCGCTCGACGCCTACCTGCGCCGGCTCATGGACGCGGGGCTGCGCTCGCTGCCCGGCACCGCGGCGGAGATCCTCGACGACGAGGTGCGGGCCGTGCTGTGCCCCGACAAGATCACCACCGACGAGTGGCTGGAGTGCCACCGGGTGGCGCACCGCGTGGGCCTGCGCTCGAACGTGACCATCATGTTCGGGGCGGTGGAGTCCCCTCGCTCGTGGGCCCGCCACCTGCTGCGCACCCGGGAGCTGCAGGCCGAGACCGGCGGCTTCACCGAGTTCGTCGGCCTGCCGTTCGTGCACATGGCCGCCCCCATCTACCTGCAGCGCAAGGCCCGCCGGGGGCCGACGTTCCGCGAGGTGCTGCTCATGCACGCGGTGGCGCGCATCGCCTACCGGGGGCTGATCGACAACGTGCAGCTCTCGTGGGTGAAGCTGGGTGTCCCCGCCGCCGTCCAGCTGCTCCAGGCCGGCTGCAACGACGTGGGCGGCACGCTCATGGACGAGAACATCTCGCGGGCCGCGGGCGCCAGCCACGGCCAGGAGATGCACCCCGAGGACTTCGCCGAGGTCATCGCCCCGCTGGGCCGGACCCTGGCCGAGCGCACCACCCTCTACGAGCCGGCGGAGGGCCTGGGCGTCCGGGCCTGAGCCCTACTCTCACTCGCCTGCCACTCCGCCTACCACCACTCCTCGTCCAGCTTGGCCTCGATGGAGCGGACGTTCTCGCGGGTGCAGGCCGCGCACAGCCGGTCCACGCCCCGGTCCGACGACGCCAGCGACCAGCCCTCGGGCAGACCGCCGGGCGGGGCGGTCCCGAGGGCGCCGCAGCGGGCGCAGGCGGGCCCGGGGACAGGCTCGGTGTCGCTCACGCCCGCGAGCATGGCAGCCTGGGCACCACGATGGACCGAGAGCTCGTACGCCAGCTGCTCGACGAGACGGGCGCCACCCGGAACCGCGACGTCCTGGCCGACATCTTCCGCACCGCCTACGACCTGGCCTCGGACGACGCCGACCGGCTCGACCTGAAGATCACCCGCGATGCCATGCGGGAGATGCGCGCCGCCTACCGGCTGTTCGCCCCCTACCGGGACGTGCGCAAGGTCACCGTGTTCGGATCGGCCCGCACGCTGCGCACCGATCCCCTCTACAGTCACGCCCGCGGGCTGGCCGAGAGCCTCGCCGACGTGGGGTGGATGGTGGTGACCGGCGCCGGTCCCGGGATCATGGCCGCCGCCACCGAGGGCGCCGGCCCCGAGCGCAGCCTGGGAGTGACCATCCGGCTGCCCTTCGAGGAGACCTCCGTCGGTCCCCTCTCGGGGTCGGACCGGGTGGTGAGCATGAAGTACTTCTTCACCCGCAAGCTCATGCTGATGAAGGAGTCGAGCGGCTTCGTGTCGCTGCCCGGCGGCTTCGGCACGCTGGACGAGACGCTGGAGCTGCTCACGCTCATGCAGACGGGCAAGGCCACGCCCGCGCCGGTGGTGCTGCTGGACGTGCCCGGCCAGACCTACTGGCACGCCTGGGAGTCGTTCGTGCGCGAAGAGCTGGTCGGCCCGGGCTGGGTGTCACCGCACGACACGAACCTTTACACCATCACCGACGACGTCAACGAAGCGGTCGACGCCATCCGCGGCTTCTGGCGCAACTACCAGGGCTTGCGCTGGGTGGGCAACCGGCTGGTGATCCGGCTGCGGGCCAAGCCCGAGGACCAGGAGATCGCAGCGCTGAACGAGGAGTTCGGCGACCTGGCGCCCGGCGGCGCCGTCGAGCGCACGGACCCGCTGCCGGCCGAGGTGGCCGACCACGACGAGCTCGACCTCCCCCGCCTGGTGCTGCCCTTCGACGTGCGCCAGGGCGGCCGCTTCCGGGACATGATCAAGGCCATCAACGGCTTCCGGTCGGCGCCCCCGCTGGAGGTCAGCGCACCACCCGGTACCGCAGGTGGGTGACGCCCTCGGACTCGATCACGCCGATCTGCTCCAGGTCGATGGGCTCGCCGCCCAGGTGGTCGAACAGCCGTACCCCGCCGCCCAGCAGGCACGGCGTGAGGCTGACCTCGAGCTCGTCCACCTCGCCCGCCCGCAGGGCCTGTTGCGCCACGTCGGCGGCGCTCAACGAGACGTAGCGGTCGCCCGCGGCCTCCTGGGCCAGCTCCAGCGCCCGGTCGAGGCCGTCGGTCACGAACGTCACCTGCGGGTTCCACTCCCCTTCCGCCGGCGCCTCGTGGGTCAGCACGAAGATGGGCGCGTCGAGGGGGTGGCCGTCCTTCCATCCGCGCGCGATGTCGAACGTGCGCCGGCCGGCAATGCCCGCGCCGCATTCGGTCTGCCACGCCTTCACCACCGGCAGGCTGGCGTCGGGCGGGCACAGGAAGCGGTCCAGCCGGTTGGCCTCGGGCCCCACGCCCATCCAGGTGAACAGCCGCTCGCCGCCCCGCCCCAGCGGGAGCTGCATGCCGTCGTCCGGTCCGGCGATGTAGCCGTCCAGCGACACGCTCAGCCCGACGATCACCTTGCCCATCCCGACCTCCTCGTGGCGGTGTTTCCCCCTACAACGTCGCGAGCGCCCCGGACTCATCGGGATCAGTCGAGGTCGACGACGTCGTCGGGCTCTCTCAGGATGCCGATCGCCTTCTCCACTGCTCGCCGCGCGCGGGTGAGGCGGCGCTCGTCGACCGGCAGCTCGGTGCCCCCGGCGTCGATGGAGTCGCGCAGGCGCGCGATGGCGAGGTCGGCCAGCTCCTCGCTGATCGCCTCCAGCCGCTGGCGGATGTCGTCGAACTCCCCGGCCACCGATGCAGCATGGCACCTGGCGGGTGTGCCAACGTGACCGCGATGGCCGCCTCGCCCCAGGACCTCCACGAGTACGTGTCGTTCGACTCACCCCATGAGCACCGGACCTGGTGCTTCGACGTCACGTTCCTCACCAGCGCGTGGCAGTGCATCTACGGCCACGGCTGCCAGGGGGTCCTGACCGAGCCGGCCCCCGAGCTCCACCAGGGGTGCTGCAGCTACGGCGCCCACCTGGTCGACGAGGACGACGCCAACACGGTGCTCGAGCACGCCGACCGCCTCACCTCGGCGCAGTGGCAGTACCGGCGCCAGGCCGTCCAGCGCGGTGGGCCCATCCGGCGCAACCGCCAGGGCGTGCTGGTCACCCGCCTGGTCGGCGAGGCCTGCATCTTCCTCAACCGGCCCGGGTTCCCGGGGGGCGCGGGCTGCGCCCTGCACCGGGCGGCCCTGGAGGCGGGTGAGCGGCCCCTCGACTGGAAGCCCGACGTGTGCTGGCAGCTCCCCCTGCGCCTGGTGGAATCGACCGACGAGACGTCGGGCCACGTCACCTCGACCCTGCGGGAGTGGAAGCGCCGGGACTGGGGCGCGGGCGGACACGACTTCGCCTGGTGGTGCACGGAGATGCCCGACGCCTTCACCGGCGGCCGGCCGGTGTACAAGGAGCTGCGCGACGAGATCGTCGAGATGGTCGGCGACTGGGCCTACGACCAGTTCGTCGCCTACGTCGAATCCGGTGCGCGGGCGCGTGAAACCGAGAGCTTCCTGGCTCACCCAGCACTACGGCGCCGCTGAGCGCCCGGTGGTGTCAGTCGTCGTCGTCGGCGACGTCGGCCATGCACCATGCGGCATGGTCGTCACCGGGCTCGGCCCCGCACTCGGGACACGGCTCGGCGTCCGCCCGATCGAAGATTGCAGTGAGATCGAGGTCGTTACTGCGCTTGAGAGCGCGCGCTTCCTCGAATCGTCGATGTCGACCCTTCTTCACGGGCCAGCTCCCACGTAGGTTGCGTTCGGCGGGAAAGTGTATCGCCGGCCAGGCCAGCATATGCCCTCGGCAGCGTACCGCTCGGGGCGTCCCGACCCATTTCCTACCACGTCCACGCCGGAAAGCGAACTCGAAGCACGCGGAGCGCGAATTCGGCGTCCCCTAGAGTCGGCGGGATGTCCCTACCGTGGTGGCGCTCGGCCGTCTTCTACCAGATCTACCCCCGTTCCTTCGCGGCTGGCGCGCCCTCCCCCACCGGTGACCTGGAGGGCATCCGGGCGCATCTCGACCACCTGACGTGGTTGGGCGTCGACGCCTTGTGGATCTCGCCGTTCTACCCGTCCCCCCAGGAAGACTTCGGCTACGACGTCAGCGACTACTGCGACGTCGACCCCACCTACGGCGACCTGGCCGCCTTCGACCGCCTGCTGGCCGACGCCCACGAGCGGGGCCTGCGCCTGCTGGTGGACCTGATCCCCAACCACTCGTCCGACCAGCACCCGTGGTTCGAGGCGGCCCGCTCGTCCCGGGACGACCCTCAGCGGGACTGGTACATATGGCGGGACGGCTCGCCCGACGGGCCGCCGCCCAACAACTGGCGGGCCGCCTTCATCGAGGAACCGGCCTGGACCTGGGACGAGGGCACCGGCCAGTGGTACCTGCACCTGTTCCTGCCCGCCCAGCCCGACCTGAACTGGGCCAACCCCGACGTGGTCGAGGCCATGCACGGCGTCATGCGCTTCTGGCTCGACCGGGGCGTGGACGGGTTCCGCATCGACGTGGCCCACGGCATGGGCAAGGACCCGGCCCTGCCCGACGACCCGCCCGGCACCACGCTCCCCCACGCCACCCTCAACGACACCGCCGAGACCCACGAGATCCTGCGGGGCATGCGCCGGCTGGTCGACGGCTACCCGGGCGACCGGCTGATCCTCGGCGAGGTCTTCCTGCTCGACACCGAGCGGGTCGGCACGTACTACGGCTCCGGCGACGAGCTGCACCTGAGCTTCAACTTCCCGCCGCTCTTCACCCGGTGGGACGCCCAGCGCTGGCAGGACCGGATCGAGGACACCCACCGCTGGATCGAGGGCCGGGGCGGCTGGCCGACGTGGGTGCTGTCCAACCACGACGTCCCCCGCCACCGCACCCGCTACGGCTCCGAGAGCCGCGCCCGGGCCGCGCTGTTCCTGCTGCTCGGGCTGCGGGGCTCGCCGGTGCTGTACGCGGGCGAGGAGCTGGGCCTCGAGGACGCGCCCATCCCTCCCGACCGCGTGGTCGACCCCGGCGGGCGGGACGGCTGCCGGGCGCCGATCCCCTGGACCGGCGAGCCCGACCACGGCTGGGGCGTCACCGACCCGTGGCTGCCTTGGCCGCCCGAGGCCGGCGCGCGGAACATGGCCGCCCAGGTGGCCGATCCCGAAGCCATCGTGCACCTCTACCGCCGGCTGCTGGCCACCCGCCGGGCCTCGCCCGCCCTCCAGCTGGGCGATCAGGAGCCGCTGTCGGCCCCGCCCGACGTGGTGGCGTGGCGCCGGTCGTCGGGCGAGGAGGCCTGGGTGGTGGCGGTGAACATGGGCACCGAGCCGGCGCCGCTCGACGTGAGCGGCCGGGTGGTGGTGGCCAGCGACGGCCAGGGCGAGGGCAAGCCGTTCGGCGGCACCCTGGCCGGCGACGGGGCGGTGCTCCTGGCGCCGGACTGAGCCGGCGCTCTGCTGCCGTGGCGGACCGAGCCGTGTCAGGGCGGCGGCTGGTGGGAGCGGGCCTCCAGCACCAGCGAGCCCTCGCCGTCGAACGCGAGGGCGGCATCGCCCTGCAGCAGCCGGGTGACGGGAGTGCCGGCCACGTCGGCCCGCCAGCCGGTCAACAGCCGGGAGGTGCCGTCGCCCCGCACCAGCGCCTCGATGTCGGCCCGGGTGGCGACGAGCGAGGCGTCCAGCTCGGCGTTGCGAGCCAGCTGGCTGACCCAGGCCGAGGCCAGCGTGACGGCCGGGCGGAAGGTGGAGTCGACGCCGTCGCGGGGCGGCAGCAGCAGCTCGTCTTCCCGGAGCTCGGCCCCCGCCTTCACCGCGACCAGCAGCTCGTCACCGGCCCCGCTGCGCAGGTGGCGGCCGTCGAGCCCGCGGACCCGGGCGAGGTCGCCCCGGCTGCGGGGCGGCCGCTCGGCGATGGCCACCACCGCCAGGTCGGGCAACACGTGGCGGACCGGGCGGTCG
>JBKPRV010000254.1:0-4968 GCA_046734715.1 Actinomycetota bacterium
ATTTGTGAGTACGGTTCCGATCCGGACCGTCCTAGCCCCGTCCGGGAGGCTGAAGGAAGCGATGCAGACGTTGGAGCGGCAATCCGTCGCCCCGGTGCACCCGCGCAGCCGCCGCCACGCTCCGTGGCCGATCGAGTTCTACCGGTCGGCTGTCGGCAAGAAGTGGGTCATGGCGCTGACCGGGATCGCCTTGATGGGCTTCGTGTTCGTGCACATGCTCGGCAACTTCAAGGTGTACCTGGGGGCCGAAGCGATCAATCACTATGGCGAATGGCTGCGCGAGCTGCTCGTGCCCTTCCTGCCGCGCACCGTGGCGCTGTGGCTGCTGCGCATCGGGCTGATCGTCGCGTTCGCGTTCCACATCCACGCCGCGACCAGCCTCACGCTCATGAACCGCCGGGCGCGGGACCAGGGCGGCTACATCTCGCCCCGCGACTACCAGGCGGCCAACGCCGCCAGCCGGTCCATGCGACTGACCGGCGTCGTGATCGCGCTGTTCGTCGTGTTCCACCTGGCCGACCTGACCTGGGGCACGGCCAACCCCGACTTCGTGCGGGGCGACGTGTACCGCAACCTGGTCGCCAGCTTCGAACGACCGGTGGTGGCGCTGATCTACATCGTGGCCAACATCGCCCTGGGCATCCATCTGTTCCACGGGTCCTGGTCGCTGTTCCAGAGCCTCGGGCTCAACAACCCACGGTGGAACTCGGCCCGGCGGGTGTTCGCCACCGGGTTCGCCGCCATCGTGATGGTGGGCAACGTCAGCTTCCCCATCGCGGTGCAACTGGGCATCGTCAGCGCCGACGACAACCCTGACTGCGCGGTCTCGGGCGGCAAGATCGAGACCTGCGAGCTGTACGCGGAAGGAGCCTGACGTGATCGGCGAGCTCGAGAGCCAGGCGCCCGACGGTCCCCTCGAGGAGCGCTGGACCCGCCACAAGTTCGACATGAAGCTCGTGGCGCCGCACAACCGCCGCCGCTTCGAGGTGATCATCGTGGGCAGCGGGCTGGCCGGCGCCTCGGCCGCGGCGACGCTGGGCGAGCAGGGCTACAACGTCAAGGTCTTCACGTACCACGACAGCCCGCGGCGGGCGCACTCCATCGCCGCCCAGGGCGGCATCAACGCCGCCAAGAACTACAAGGGCGACGGCGACTCGGTGTTCCGGCTGTTCTACGACACGATCAAGGGCGGCGACTTCCGCAGCCGCGAGTCCAACGTGTACCGGCTGGCCGAGGAGTCGGTGAACATCATCGACCAGGCCGTGGCCCAGGGCGTTCCCTTCGCCCGGGAGTACGGCGGCTTGCTCGACAACCGCAGCTTCGGCGGCGCCCAGGTGTCCCGCACGTTCTACGCCCGGGGCCAGACGGGCCAGCAGCTGCTGCTGGGCGCCTACCAGCAGATGATGCACCAGGTGGCGCTGGGTACGGTCAAGCTCCACACCCGCAGCGAGATGCTCGACCTGGTGGTGAAGGACGGCGTCGCCTGCGGCGTCGTCGTGCGCGACATGGTGACCGGCGCGGTGACGTCGCACTCGGCCCACGCGGTGCTGCTGTGCACGGGTGGCTACGGCAACGTCTTCTACCTGTCGACCAACGCCAAGTACTCGAACGCCACGGCCATCTGGCGGGCGCACCGGCGCGGCGCCCTGTTCGGCAACCCGTGCTTCACCCAGATCCACCCCACCTGCATCCCGGCCAGCGACGAGTTCCAGTCCAAGCTCACGCTGATGTCCGAGTCGCTCCGCAACGACGGGCGCATCTGGGTCCCCCTCGACCGCGACGACGTCCGCTCGCCGGACAAGATCCCGGAGTCGGCCCGCGACTTCTTCCTGGAGCGCAAGTACCCCAGCTTCGGCAACCTGGTGCCCCGCGACGTGGCTTCCCGCAACGCCAAGTCGGTGGTGGACGAGGGTCGGGGCGTGGGCCCGCTGCGCAACGGCGTGTACCTCGACTTCGGCGAGGCCATCGGCCGGGTGGGCGAGGACACCATCCGCGAGCGCTACGGGAACCTGTTCGACATGTACGAGCGCATCACCGACGAGAACCCGTACCAGGTCCCGATGCGCATCTACCCGGCCGTCCACTACACGATGGGCGGGCTGTGGGTGGACTACCACCTGATGTCCAACGTGCCCGGCCTGTTCGTCCTGGGCGAGGCCAACTTCAGCGACCACGGCGCCAACCGGCTGGGCGCCTCGGCCCTCATGCAGGGCCTGGCCGACGGCTACTTCGTCATCCCCTACACGCTGGCCAACTACCTGGCCGGCCTGCTGGGCCAGCGCACGGTCCCCACCGACGACCCGGCGTTCTTCCAGGCCGAGACGTCGGTGGGCGACACGGTGGCGCGACTGCTGTCGATCAACGGCACCCGCTCGGTCGACCACTTCCACCGCGAGCTGGGCAAGATCATGTGGGAGAACTGCGGCATGGCCCGCAACCGGGCGGGGCTGGAGAAGGCCATGACCGAGATCCCAGCTCTGCGCGAGGAGTTCTGGAAGGACGTCCGCGTGCTGGGTGGCGGCGCCCTCAACCAGTCGCTGGAGAAGGCCACCCGCGTGGCCGACTTCTTCGAGCTGGGCGAGCTGATGGTGCGCGACGCCCTGCATCGGGAGGAGTCGGCCGGCGGCCACTTCCGCGAGGAGAGCCAGACCGAGGAGGGTGAGGCGCTGCGCGACGACGACCGCTTCGCCTACGTCGCCGCCTGGGAGTGGAACGGCAAGGGCACGGAGCCCACCATGCACCCCGAGCCGTTGGAGTTCGAGTACGTGAAGCTGACCCAGAGGTCCTACAAGTGAGTGAGCGCAGCGAGCGAACGATAAGCACAGTGTGTTACTCGGCCCTCAGGGCGGATCGCTCACTGCGCGCACCCCTTGGGGTGCGCCCGTGAGCGTCAACGGCAACGGGCAGCACCCGACCATCGACGTCACCCTCCACGTGTGGCGCCAGGCGCCCGGGCACGAGGGAAAGATGGTCACCTACGTCGAGGAGGCCCGGGGCATCAGCCCGGACATGTCCTTCCTCGAGATGCTCGACACGGTCAACGAGCGGCTGATCGCCAAGGGCGAGGAGCCCATCGCCTTTGAGCACGACTGCCGCGAGGGCATCTGCGGCTCCTGCGGGATGATGATCAACGGGCAGGCCCACGGCCCCCAGAGGGGCACGGCGACCTGCCAGCTCCACATGCGCAAGTTCTCCGACGGCGACGAGATCTTCGTGGAGCCCTGGCGAGCCCGGGCCTTCCCGGTGCTGCGCGACCTCATCGTCGACCGCGAGGCGTTCGACCGCATCATGGAGGCGGGCGGCTACATCACGGCCCCTACCGGCGCCGCCCCCGACGGCAACCTCATCCCCATCCCCAAGGAGGCGGCCGACGCCGCCATGGACGCGGCCGCCTGCATCGGTTGCGGCGCCTGTGTGGCCGCCTGCCCCAACAGCGCGGCCCAGCTGTTCACCGCGGCCAAGCTCCAGCACCTCAACCTGCTGCCGCAAGGCCAGGCGGAGCGCTACCGCCGCACCCAGGCGATGGTCGACACCATGGAGCAGTACTTCGGCTCGTGCACCATGCACGGTGAGTGCCAGGAGGCCTGCCCCAAGGAGATCTCGGTCGACTTCATCGCCTACATGAACCGCGACTACGTCAAGGCCCAGTTCAAGAACCGCAAACTCGCCGGCCAGACCGCCCCTTAGGCGCCGGCCTCCTCGATGTACGGCGCCAGCAGGCGCTTCAGTTCCCCGGCGCCCTCGACGGTGACGGTCGCGCCCGGGTGGGTGAGCACGGGCAACTGCCACGGGAGGATGGCCGGCACCGGCCGGCGGAACCGGATGCAGAGGCCGCTCGAGCAACGGGTGGCGAAGGAGATGCCGCCGTCGCGGAACGACAGGCGCGGCGGGCCCGCGATCTTCACGAGGGCGTACGGCCCGCTGTCCTCGGTGGCCGCGACGTTGGTCAGCGGAGTGCGCAGCGTCCAGGGCCCGTAGCGGATGACCAGCTCACGGGACGTGACCGTCAGGCCCGTCGTCCACGGGGTGATCCCCCACGGCAGGCCGAGCGCCAGGTTGGGCGGGTCGAACACGAACGGGAACCGGCGCTCGGTCCCGGGGGGCAGGCGCTCGGCGTCGTCGGTGTCCATTCGCTCCCTCGGGCTACCCGCAGCCGGGTCAGGGTAGGCAGACCCCATGGTCGAGCTCGCGTATGCCCTGTCCGGCGAGAGCACGATACGCCCAGGCCCGTAGGCTGGCCTTCGAGTGACGAAGGTCCCCGGTGGCGCGCCCGCTGCGTGAGTACGACCGGAAGCGGGACTTCGCGGCCACGCCCGAGCCCCGCGGCGACGTCCTCGACCCGGCCGAGGACACCGGCCACCCCCGCTCGACCGAGGGGCTGCTCGACCCGGCCCGGTCAGGTGGGCCGCAGCGGCGGTTCGTGATCCAGCAGCACGACGCCACCCGCCTCCACTGGGACCTGCGGCTGGAGCATGAGGGGGTGCTGCTGTCGTGGGCGCTGCCCCGCGGGCTGCCGTGGGATCCCGGGCGCAACCACCTGGCCGTGCACACCGAGGACCACCCGCTCCAGTACCTGACGTTCGAGGGCCACATCCCCGACGGCAACTACGGGGCGGGGATGATGACCGTGTGGGACGAGGGCACCTACGTGCCCGAGAAGCTCACCGACACCAAGCTCACCGTCGTCCTCGACGGCCGCCGCGCCCAGGGCCGCTACGCGTTGTTCCAGACCGACGGTCGCAACTGGATGATCCACCGGATGGACCCGCCGGCCGACCCCGACCGGCGCCACCCGCCCGAGCGCTACGAGCTGATCCAGCCCCCACCCGGGCCCCGGCCACGGGGCCGCGCCCAGGGGTGGGCGATCGAGAGCCACTGGCCCGGCCTGCGTTGCGTGCTGCTGTCGAGCGACGGCGTCGTCGACCTCCTGGCCCAGGGACGGGATCCGGTGACGCCCCGGTTCCCCGA
>JBKPRV010000255.1:0-3345 GCA_046734715.1 Actinomycetota bacterium
GGATCCTCACGCTGGTGGTGCGAGCACGCCCCCAGGCGACGGCGTCCTCGCCAGTCGCGGCGCGGGCCTGCTCTCCGAGGTGATGGCCGGCGCGGCCGACGTACCAGTAGCCGGCGAAGTCGCCGCGCGAGTGGTCGGCGACGGGCCACGCCATCCCGTCACCGTGGCCGGGGCGGCGCGGGTACCCGGTCATCGTGCCTTTGCGGTAGCGGTGGTTCGGGTGCGGTCGGGGCCGAGAAGCGCTGTTCGGCACGGCGGGCAGGCCCACCACTCCGGAATCGCGGTTGGGTGAAGCGTTGGATCGCCCGCGAACATTTGGCGGCAGCGTCCGCATTGGCGGGGACGCACATCCTTCGCCTCCTGCTCGGCTGCGGCCACTCCCACGATGCCCACCGCGGGCTCCTTCTCTGCCCCAGCCGAGGCCGCCCACGGCGGTTTCGCTCTGGAACAGTACCGATCATACCTAAGAAAAAGAAAACCAGCAAAATTATTCTGGTATTGATCTACTGGTAAGCGTGGCTGACTGGAGCTTTCTGACAACGCACGCGCGGGCGATGCTCTTTCTCGCGGACCAGCCGGATGCACGATTGCGTGATCTGGCGTCGGGGCTTGGCGTGACCGAGCGGACGGCGTTCGGGGTGGTGGCCGATCTCAGCGAAGCCGGCTACGTAGTGAAGGAGCGCGACGGCCGGCGCAACCGCTGCCACATCCAGCGCGATCTGCCCTTGCGGGACGACATCGGCCGGGAGCGCAGCGTCGGAGAGCTCCTCGACCTTCTCGCGTCACGGTGTCGCCGCGAACCGTTCGACGTGGTCGGTCGTGACAGGCCCGGCGCGCATCCTCGGCCGATACGCTGGCCGAGCATCTCCTTGGGAGAGTCGCCTCAATTGGTCAGGACCGGCCGTCTCCCGCCGTCGATCCGTGCATGTCCACGCCGACTGTTGGACGGATCGCCGTCGGCGTCTCATTCTCGTCGTCAGGGGAGCTCGACAACGGTCGGCCAGTCCGTTGGCTCGGCTGCGGACCTGCTCAAACCAATGCGACGCGGCGGTCGTACAGCACGAGTACGGCGTCTACGGGGTGACGACTGCGACGAGGTTGTCGAGATCCTCGGCTGCCTGCGCGTTCCGTCCACCGTGATCGCCCAAACCGTCCTATCCGAGCCGACCGCACCCCAGCGGTCAGTGCGCGTTGAGGTCGCGGCGCTCGTCGACCGTGTGGTCTTCATGTCCGGCACGGCACGAGTCGGATACGCGACGGCTTCGACGTCGAGCCTGCGGCAGCGACTGCATCCCCAAGGCGCCGCCGTCACGCAGCCGCGGGTCAGCGCTCCGACCAGCAGAGGCCGGCCTTGCTCACCTGGGGGTGGTCGGCCCCGGCAAGGGATCGAGCTTGTGATCGTTGGCATACCGCATCTCCAGAGGCTCTCGGCGCGGCCTGGCTACCGTGTGGTCGGTCCGACCTACCCGAAATGGGTCGCCGCCGAAGTTGAGGCTCATCGGAGCGCTCGGATCGAGCAGGCGTGGCGAAACGGTGTCGCCGCCTCCGTCGAGTTCGACGCGGACTACCGATATACCGACGCTTAGCGGGCTGATTCAGTCGTCCGCCGTCGTCGTCCTGTCCTCCGACTCACGTGACCAGGCCGCATCTGGTGTTCTGATGAGCGCGATCGCCGCGGGTCGACCGGTGACGACCCTCTCAAGGTGGTGGCTCACAGCTCGCCTGACCGCTCCCGCGCCGTCACGGCGGACGTTCACGATGATCCCGACCGCCCTAGCAGGTGCTTATCCAGGAGACAAACTCCGGGCTGCCAACAGGACTGGGTGGTACTCCCTGGACGATGCTGAGGACGGAGACGCACGTCAGCGCACTGGTCGACACCCGGCGGACGAGTCGTGACGGTCTTTGGAGCTGTGTGTTGCAGGTTCGAGTCCTGCCCCCCGAGCGGACGAAGTCCTGGTAAATGGGCAGTGCCAGCGGCTTCACTGCGTCGGGAAGTCTGTGGTCGGTAGACTCTCAGGTGCACCGCCCGGCGGGTCGCATGGGAGCCAGCCCACGGACCCTTGCCGAAGAGACGGCTGTAGTCGGCGCCCTGGCGGAGGTGGTGGTCCCCGTCGATGGCGAGGTTGACGCCGGTGATGCACCTCGACTCGGGCCCAGCGAGGAAGCGATCGCCTCGGCGACGTTCCCCACGGTACGGACGCGACCGAGCGGCATGCCGGACGGCATGCGAGCCGGTCAAGCTGCTGTGCCGCGCGCCGGCCGGCACGGCGGCGGCGCACTGCATGCGTCCCCGCCGGCGCCGCTCGTCGGGCGCCGAGATCGCAGCCGGGCTGGCGCAGCTAGAGGAGGCATGGCCGACCGCCGTCATCGTGAGCCCGGCTCGGGTCCGGCCGTGGCGCTCGTGTGGGCCGTCACCGTGGTCGCGAGGGGTCGACGTACGACCGTGGTGACCTTGTCCCCTAGCACCCGACCGGGCGGGAGGAGGACGCTGCCGGCATGGCAAGCTTCGCGACAGGTGACGCAGTGCCCTCCACGGAGAGTGACAGCGGGCCGGCGCGGTTGGGCGTGGAGCCGGTGGCCGTGCGGCACGTCGTGGTGCCCCTTGATGGCTCCCCGTTCGCCGAGCGGGCCCTGCCGGTCGCGGCCTGGCTGGCTGCCGCGGTGGGCGCGCAGGTCCACCTCGTCGAGGTGATCCCGGCTGTGGACGAGGAGGGGGCCGAGAACGCCACCCGTTACCTTGACAGCACCTGCCGCCACCACCACGGCACCAGCTGGGACGTGGTGCGGGAGGACGAGGTCGGTGCCGCCCTGGCGGTCGAGGCCGGGCGTCCGGGCGGGCGCCTGGCATGCCTCGCCACCCACGGCCGGGGCCGGAGCCCCTCGGTCGGCTCGGTGGCGGTGTCCCTGATCGAGCGGAGTCGGGAGCCGCTGCTGCTGGTCGGCCCGGCCGGGCGGGCGGTGACCGCCTCCGACGCACCGCTGACGGTCGCCCTCGACCGCACCCCGCAGGACGACACGCTGGTGCAGGTGGCTCTGGGGTGGGCGGTGCTGCTGGAGCGACGTCTCGACATGGTGACCGTGGCCGAGGAGGGCGAGGACGCGACAGAGCCTGACCGGTACGTCGACACCATGCGGGCCCGTACTGCGGGAAGCGGCGTGACCGTCGGGACCAGGGTGGTACGCGACGCCATGGACGTCCGGGACGGCCTCGTCCCGGTGCTCGACCGGACCTCGGCCCTGGTGGTTCTGGGCTCCCACATGCGCCCCGGCCCCGGCCCGCTGGCACCGGGCAGCCACGCCGCGAGCATCCTGCGCCACGCGGCCGTGCCCGCTCTGGTGGTC
>JBKPRV010000256.1:0-4137 GCA_046734715.1 Actinomycetota bacterium
GCGCCGGCCCGTAGCCGGCCGTTGCGGGCCTCGGCCCACGCCTCCGCCCCGAGCGTGCCCACCAGGTCGCCGGGCAGCGACGGCCCCTGGCGCCGCAGGACCGACGCCCAGTGCCGCGCGCCGGTCCGGTCGTCCAGCAGCGCGTGGGCGCGGGCCAGCCCCACCGGCAGGTAGTCCCACAGCTGGCGGGTGGCGGTGGCCAGGTCCGGCGCCATGGTCGAGAAGTCGACCTCGTCGCGACGCTCCCAGACCGCCTGGCCCAGGGCGATGGACGTGTCGGGGTCGCCGAGGATGGCGGCGAACGAGGCGACGGTGACGTCGAAGTGGACCCCGAGCTCCTCCCGCTCCGCGGCGGTGGCCGCGGCCCGCGCGCGGTCGACGATCTGACGCCCCAGCGCGATCAGGCCGGAGCGGGCATAGGCGAAGGCGACCGTCAGCAGGTGGCCCGGGCTGCGCTCGACGAAGTCGGACGGCAGGCGGGACAGCCAACCACGCACGGTCTCATGGCGCCCAGCGGCCAGGTAGTCGCGCAGGTGCTCGGTGAGCAGGTCGAAGGCCTCCTCGTGGTGGCCGGCCTCGAGCAGGTGGTCGATGGCCAGGCCGGGCTCGCCGTGGTCCCGGAACCAGGCCGCGGCCCGCTCGTGGCCGAGGCGCTCGAGATCGGGCTGGGTGACCCGCAGCTCGCGCCGGAGCAGCTGACCGAAGAGGTGGTGGTAGCGGAACCACGCCCGCTCGTCGTCGAGCGGGACGAGGAAGAGGTTCTCGGTCTCGACCCGGCGCAGCAGGGCGGCGGCATCGGCGCGGCCGGTGACGTGCTCGCACAGGTCCGCCCGCAGGCGTCCCAGCACCGAGGTGGCCAGCAGGAACTCCCGGACGTCCTCCGGCTGCCGATCGAGCACCTCGTCGAGCAGGAAGTCGGCCACGTGGCGCTCGCTGCCCGCGAACCGGTCCACGAAGGCGTCGGTGTCGGCCCGCCCGGCCAGCGACAGCGCCGCGAACTGCAGCCCCGCGGCCCAGCCCTCGGTGCGCTCGGCCAGCCGCTCGACCTGCGAGCGGTCCAGGTGCACCTCGGGGAAGCGGGCGAAGAACTGCTGGGCCTCGTCGGGGTTGAAGCGCAGGTCGGCCTCCCGCAGCTCGACCAGCTCGCCGGCGAGGCGGAAGCGGTGCAGGGCGATGGGCGGGTCCGAGCGGCTGCAGATGACCAACCGCAGCGTGGTGGGCGTGACCGAGCCGACCAGGCTCGCGAGCACGGTGGCGGCCGGGCTGTAGTCGACCACGTGGACGTCGTCGAGGACCAGGGTGGCCCGGGACCTCGAGGCCAGGTACTCGGCGGCCCGCGCCAGGACGAGGTCGGGCTCCTGGTCTTCGGATTCGTCCCCGACGATGACGTCGTGCAGCCCGGGTGCCAGGTCGTCGAGCGCGTACAGCAGGGCTTCCAGCAGGTGCTCGGGATCGGCGTGGCGGGCGTCGAGCGACAGCCAGGCCGCCGGCTCGTCCAGCGTCGAGAGCCAGTCGCGCACGGCCACGGTCTTGCCCGATCCGGCCGGACCGGTGACCACGACCAGGCGGGCCCCGGAGGTGCCGAGCGCGTCCGCGAGCCGGCCCCGCCGGACGATGTGGGCGGGCAGGTGGGCAGACAGGGTCCGCGACGAGGTCATGCGCGGCCTCGAGCTTTCGGCGTGTGGCACTCCCGCCTCCCTCGCCTCCCCTAGCACGGAGTACTTCGAGAGAGCTTAGGCGCACCTCACGGTGCGTGGCGCGCTCAGCGCCGCTCGACCGCCACCAGATCCAACCCCAGCCGGTGGAACCGCTCGATGGTGCCGTGCAGCGCGGCCCGGTCGATCAGCTCGCCGCCGACCCGGACGACCCGGTCGCCGACGGTGCACGAGAGGCCGGTCTCCTGCTCCAACGCGTCGGCGTCCACCTCGCCGCGCACGATGAACTCGTAGTAGGGCATCGGGCACCTCGTGAGACCGGGTCAAACGAGCGTGGCGCGTCGCCGGGTGAGATGACTTCGCTCCGCAGGGGTGGATTCACGCTCAACTGGGTATCGTCGCCGCCCAGAGTGGTGTCGAGGCACCTTGGCTGGAGGCGGGAACCTGAGCGAGGAACTCCACGTACCGGCGGACGTGTCCGCGCTGACCGCCGCGTGGCTGACCGAAGCGCTCCGCCCTGCGCACCCGGAAGCCCGCACGGTCACCGCGGTGCGGGCCGAACCGCTGGGCGCCGGCTACGGGCTGCTGGGCGCGTTGCGCCGGCTGCACCTGCGCTGGGAGCGGCCAGGCGGCGGGCCCGCGACCCTGGTCGCGAAGCTGGCCGCGCCCGGTCCGCACAGCCGCGCCGTCGCCGCCGCGCTGGGGATGTACCGCAACGAGGTGCGCTTCCACCAGCACCTCGGGGCCGCCACCCCGCTCGCCGTGCGCTGCCACCACGCCGGGTTCGACGAGGCCACCGGCGACTTCGTGCTGCTGCTCGACGACATGGGCGGGGCGGACGCCTCCGACCAGATCCAGGGCTGCCCGCCGGAGCGGGCCGAGGCAGTGGTGCTGGCACTGGCCGACCACCATGCCTCCTCCTGGGACGAGGCGGGCCTGAGCGGCCACCGGTGGCTGCGCCGCATCGACGACCCGGCGCTGGTCGCGCCGGTCATCGCCGCCTTCGCCGCGACCTGGCCCGCGGTACGCGAGCGAGCCGGTGATGGCCTGCCGCCCGAGGTCCGGGCGCTGGGCGACCGGTTCCCCCGGCTGCTGCCCGCGCTGGTCGCCGAGCTGGCCGAGCCGCCGCTCACGCTCGCCCACGGTGACTGCCGGCTCGACAACATGTTCTTCGGGCCGGGCAATCAGGTGACCCTATGCGACTGGCAGCTCGCCGATCGGTCCCGCGGCGCCCGCGACCTGGGGTACTTCCTGAGCCAGAGCCTCACGGCCGAGGACCGCGCCCGGCTGGAGCGGCCGTTGATCGCTTGCTACTGCGCCCGCCTGGCCACCCATGGCATCGCCTACGACCGGGAGCAGGCCTGGCAGGACTACCGCGTCGCCGCGCTGTTCGCCTTCCTCTACCCGGTGGTGGCGGGGGCCGGGCTCGACCTGGACGAGCGGTCGGACCGGCTGACGCAGGTCATCCTCGAGCGGTGCGCCGCCGCGCTCGTCGACCTGGGCTGCGAGGGCTGGCGATGACGAGATGCCCCGCCCGGGCGTGACTCGGTTCACCCTATTGGTATGACGCAACGTCACCCGGCGAACGCATAGCGTCCTCAGGGTGACCACCAGCCGACGTCCCGTCGCACCCCGTCCGTTGCCCAAGGGCGTGGGAATCCAGGCGCGGTCCGCCGGCAACCCAGCCCGCCTCCATCCGGTGGTCGCACGAGCGTGGACGCGGCCGACCTCGTCTCCCCCGGGGCCGGCCGCGTCCACGCACACCACCGCGCGCCGCCCCCCGATCCCGGACGGCTGACACCCGCCGATCAGCCGTCGGCATCGTTCGGCGCTACGTGACTGTGGCCGGGGGCCCCGGAACCCCCGGCCACAGCCATCTCGGCTCACGGCCCGGCCCGGGCGCGGCGGTCCTTGAACCTGAAGACCCGGGGCAGCCGGGCCGATCCCACCCAGGCCGCGGCCACGATCGCCACCGCCATCGGCACCCGCCACCAGGTGGCGATCAGGTCGTCGACGGCCTCGTCCCTCCGGTCGATCGCCGCATCGATCCCGCTATCGGGTACGGGCGCCGGCGGCGCGGGCTGCACCTGCGCCTGGGCGTCGGCCTGGGCGGTCACCGCGTCCTCGACCTCCCCTTGGGCGTCGACGGCCTCGTGCGCGCGGTCGGCCACCGGCCGGAGGACGATGCCCGCCACGACCACCCCGGCCGCCACGGCCCCGACCCGCAGCAGCCGGCCGCCCGCGGTCCATCCCGGGGATCGCCACCAGGGCCAGGCGCGGGGCGTCGCCGCCGTGTGCCGACGCAGCAGGTAGCCGGCTACGAACCAGGCGACGACCACGAGCACGACCCGGGCCAGGAAGCCCACCCCCGGCACCACCAGCAGCGGCAGCATGAAGATGACCTGCACTATGCGGTCGGTCACCTCCGGCACCCACGGCCCGGACCCGGGCGGCCACTGCGGTCGCGGCCAGTACCGTCCGG
>JBKPRV010000257.1:0-3618 GCA_046734715.1 Actinomycetota bacterium
TTACGTCGACTTCAAGAACGGCAAGCGGATCGTGGCCCAGCGCAAGATGTTCCCCGGGTACCTGCTGGTCCGGGCCGAGCTGGACGACACCGCCTGGTTCGTCATCCGCAACACGCCGGGCGTGACCGGGTTCGTGGGCCAAGGGGCCAAGCCGTCCCCGCTGCCCCGCAAGGACGTCGAGGCCTTCCTGATGCCGAAGGGCACCGAGGAGCAGGTCGCCACCCGGGCCAAGCCCCGCCTGGAGTACGAGATCGGCGAGACCGTGCGGGTGCGCGAGGGTCCGTTCGCCGACTTCTCCGGCGAGGTCATCGAGATCAACGAGGACCAGCTCAGGCTCAAGGTGCTGGTCAACATCTTCGGCCGGGAGACCCCGGTCGAGCTCGAGTTCTCCAAGGTCGCCAAGCTCTAGTCGTGACGACTGGCGCGGGCCCCGTCCGCGGCCGTAAACTCGTCCGCCCCCATTCACGCGAGAGGAATCCCATGGCCAAGAAGAAGGTGCTGGCCGTCGTCAAGATCCAGATCCCCGCCGGGCAGGCCACGCCTGCGCCCCCGGTCGGCACCGCGCTGGGCCCGCACGGCGTGGCCATCATGGACTTCTGCAAGGCCTACAACGCCGCCACCGAGTCGCAGCGGGGCACCATCGTCCCCGTCGAGATCACCGTCTACGAGGACCGCACGTTCACGTTCATCCTCAAGACCCCGCCGACCCCCGTGCTGCTGCGCGAGGCCGCCGGCGTCGAGAAGGGCGCCAACGACCCCGGCAAGGAGGTCGCCGGCAGGGTCACCGACGCCCAGATCGAGGAGATCGCCAAGATCAAGATGCCCGATCTCAACGCCTACGACCTCGAAGCCGCCAAGCTTCAGATCGCCGGCACGGCCCGCTCCATGGGCCTCGAGGTCGGCTGAACCCCCGACAACCCACCAGGCTCGACCGGGACGACCTCGCCCGGCGGCCTCGACCACATGAGGGAGCCACCATGGCGCAAGGCAAGAAGTACCGCGACGCTCTCAAGCGCTTCGACCGCGAGCGTCTCCACACCCCGTCCGAGGCCCTCGAGCTCGTGCGCTCGCTGGCCAAGGCCAACTTCGACGAGACCGTCGAGCTGGTCGTCCGCCTCGGCGTCGATCCCCGCAAGGCGGACCAGATCGTCAGGGGCACCGTCGGCCTACCGGCCGGCACCGGCAAGGACGTCCGCGTCGCCGTGTTCGCCGCGGGCGAGGCTGCGGCTGCGGCCCGCGAGGCGGGCGCCGACATCGTGGGCGCCGACGACCTCGCCGAGCAGATCCAGGGTGGCATGCTCGACTTCGACGTCACCATCGCCACCCCCGACCTCATGCCGGTCGTCGGCCGCCTCGGCCGCGTCCTCGGCCCCCGGGGCCTGATGCCCAACCCCAAGTCGGGCACCGTCACCCCCGACGTGGCCAAGGCCGTCGGCGAGTTCAAGGGCGGCAAGGTCGAGTACCGCACCGACCGCTACGGCAACGTGGCCGTGCCCATCGGCAAGGCCTCGTTCGAGCTGCCGGCGCTGTCCGAGAACTTCCGGGCCGTGATGGACGAGCTCAACCGGGCCAAGCCCGCCGCGGCCAAGGGCCGCTACATGCGCCGGATCACCGTCGCCTCGACGATGGGCCCCGGCGTCAAGATCGACCCCGCCCGCCTGCGGCCCGGGGTTGACGAGGCCGCCTGATCCCAGCCCCGGCTGGGTGGCGGCCACGAGGCCGAGCGATGGGGCGTGAGCCACAGCCCAAGAGTCCGCGATTTGGTGGCCGGGTGGCAGCTCGACAGCGAGGCCTCCAGGCAACACAGCATCGCAACACGAGACCACGTGACCTGTACCCGCACGTTCCAACGGGGAGCCGGTAGGCTTCCCGACCGCTAGCCACAACCGAAACCTTCGCTCGCCGAAGACCTCCGGTGCCCTTCGGGGCGCAATGGGCCTCCGGGCCCGCCTGAGCAGGCGGACTCTTCCGGACACCTAGCCGGCCCCCGGGCCTGGCGCCGTGTGCGTGGGGCGTTCGCATCAGCGAGCGTCCGAGCACACGAGAGGAGGTGTCATGGAGAATCCGAGACCGGAGAAGGTCGCCGTGGTCGACGAGGTGCGCGAGCGCTTCGGCAGCACGAGCGCGGCACTGCTGACCGAGTACCGCGGCCTCGACGTGACCGCCATCGGCGCCCTGCGCCGGGCCCTGCGCGACGCGGGCGGCGAGTACAAGATCTACAAGAACACGCTGGTGCGGCTCGCGGTCCGCGAAGCGGGCCTCGACATCGAGGACCTGCTGGTGGGCCCGACGGCCATCGCCTTCGTGGGCGAGCGCCCGGACGGTGCGCCCGGTGATGCCGTGCTGGTGGCCAAGGCCCTGCGCGACTTCGCCCGCACCAACCCGGCGCTGGTGGTCAAGGGCGGCGTCATGGACGACAAGGCCTTGTCGGCCGC
This sequence comes from Actinomycetota bacterium, assembly GCA_046734715.1. Taxonomy (GTDB): domain Bacteria; phylum Actinomycetota; class Acidimicrobiia; order Acidimicrobiales; family VFJN01; genus ZC4RG19. Next base: position 2,436 of record JBKPRV010000257.1, read on the forward strand.
GGACGCCCGAGCCCTGGCCGACGTCGCACCCCGCGACGTGCTGCTGGCGCAACTGGCCGGTGCGTTCGCCGCGCCCATGCAGCAGTTCGCGGGCCTGCTCCAGGCCCTGCCCCGCAACTTCGCGTACGGCCTCCAGGCCCTCATCGATCAGGTCGAGGCGACTGGTGCCCCCGACGCCCCCGACGACACGAACGACTCCACGGAGGAGAGCTGAGAAATGGCAACCAAGGAAGAGATCCTCGATTCGATCTCCAGCATGACCGTCCTCGAGCTGAGCGAGCTGCTCAAGGAGTTCGAGGAGCGCTTCGGCGTGACCGCCGCAGCCCCGGTGGCCGTGGCCGCCGGCCCGGCCGGTGGGGCGCCCGCCGACGCCGCGGTCGAGGAGGAGAAGGACGAGTTCGACGTCATCCTCGAGGCCGCCGGCGGCCAGAAGATCGCGGTCATCAAGGAGGTGCGCTCGCTGACCAGCCTCGGCCTCAAGGAGGCCAAGGAGCTCGTCGACAGCGCGCCCAAGGCCGTGCTCGAGAAGGTCAACAAGGAGGCGTCGGAGAAGGCCCGAGCCGCCCTGGAGGGCGCAGGCGCCACCGTCACCGTCAAGTAGCGGACCCCACACGAACGCAGTTGGAGCCCGGCTTCCCTCGGGGGCAGCCGGGCTCCACTACATTCTGTGGTCAAAAGTTCACACTCCACGTGAGCGGGGTTGACCTCCAGGGCGAACGGGCTTACCCTCCCACCAGCCAAACGGCGCTCCGGAGCGGCTCGGCCGCCCGCCGGTTGGCTTCGTCGTTTCGCGTGTTGCCTTTGCGCCCGCAACGGCCTAGCATGGCAAGTTGCCGTGCGTCTGTGGTTCTGCTCTGCCGTCTCTGCCTGCGGCTTCGGCGCGCCCGACCACGCCCGTCACGGCGGCCTCGTCCCCGGCTTGGCCATGGTTGCTGGGTGGTCCGCTTCCCATCTCCATGCCCACCGAACCCTTTGAGGAGTGATTCGTTGTCCACTCGCATCCGGGATCGGTACTCGTTCGCGAACATCGAGGAAGCGCTGCCGCTTCCTGACCTCGTGGCGATCCAGCGGGAATCCTTCCAGTGGTTCCTCGAGCAGGGCCTGAAGGAAACCTTCGCCGACATCTCCCCCATCAAGGACTTCACCGAGACCCTGCAGCTCGAGCTGGAGTTCGACCCCGACG
>JBKPRV010000258.1:0-7005 GCA_046734715.1 Actinomycetota bacterium
GGCGCCGCCGCCAGGGCGCGGGCGTCGGTGGGGTCGAGGGATGCCGCCTGCTCGTCCAGCAGCCTCATGTCGTCACGCGCGAGGTCGGCCTGCCGGGCCAGCACCGGCACCACGTCCCGGTCCCCGATGGCCGATAGCAGCGGGATCAGCTCGTGCCGCACCCGGTTGCGGCGGAAGGCCGGATCCTGGTTCGACGGGTCGACCACCGGATCCAGCCCCAACGCCAGGCACAACGCCCGGGTCTCGAAGCGCCGCAGCCGCCGCAGCGGCCGCCGGGCCGGGGCCATGCCCGCCAGCCCGTCCAGCGCCGCCCCGCGGACCAGATTGAGCAGCACGGTCTCGGCCTGGTCGTCGGCGGTGTGGCCCACCAGCACGTCCGGCGGGAGGGCCGCGTACCGCGCCGCCCGCGCCCGGGCCTCCACGTTGGGCCCCGGCTCCACCGTGACCCGTTCGGCCCGGAACGCCGCCCCCAACTGCTCGGCCGCCGACCGCACCACCTCGGCTTCCCGCGCCGACCCGGACCGCAAGCCGTGATCGACATGGACCGCGGTGACCACGCAGCCGGCTTCGACCGCCAGCGCCAGCAGCGCCAGCGAGTCGGCCCCGCCCGACACCGCACAGCACACCTCGGTGCCCGCGGTCGGGAAGTCGCAGCGCGCCACCAGCTCGGCGAGCAGGCCGGGCGCCTCGGCCAGCGCTAGCCCACCAGCTCTTCGGACAGCCGGACGCGGTCGAGCCAGTCCTGCGGTGCCCGGATCTCGGCCAGCGTGGGCAGCCACTCCGGGCCCCGCCAAGCGGCGTCGAGCACGTCGGTCCCGCCGTGCCGCTCGACGTAGGCGATGAAGGCCTCGCCCTGCGCGTACTGCTTCATCTTGGCGTCGATGCCGAGCGCGCGCTGGGCCAGCTTGGCCACGCCCCCCACCTGCTTGCGGCGCTCGCGCAGGGCCCGGGAGAAGCGCGGCGCCGACGGCACGTGGCCCTCGCCCGCCCGGTCCATGGTCACGTCGCCGTGGCCCTCCAGCAGGCTCATCATCCCGCCGATGCGCCCGAACAGGTCGCGCTGGTCGGGGCTGGCGAGCAACGTGGCGATGCCGCCCTCGTCCAGCGGGTTGTGGCCCCGCCTCAGCTCCTCCACCACCCGGGCGAGGGCGTCGAGGAAGCGGCGGGGATCGGGATCGACCGCGTCGAGCGTCTGGTTCACCAGCGACAGGAAGTGGGGCCGCAGCCAGGGCACTCCGGTGAACTGCGCCCGGTGGGTCACCTCGTGCAGCGCCAGCCACAGCCGGAACTCGCGGGGCGGGAACCCGAAGCGCTTCTCCAGCGCCAGCACGTTGGGGCCTACGTAGTAGACGAGGTCCTGGTCGTCCGGGTCCTCGTCCTCGATGATCAGCAGGTCGTACTGGCCCAGCACCCTGGTGCCCATCCAGCCCAGCAGCACGCCGATCTCCAGCGCCGCGGCCCGGCGCGACACCGCGCCCACCACGGCCTTGGCGCCCTGGCCGTCGTCGAGGCGCTCGGCCAGCTTGTCGGTCAGCGGTCGGAGCAAGCGCCCGAAGCTGGCGAGGTTGGCCCGAACCCAGTCGCCCCGGTCCACCACTCGGGCCCGGGCCGGCCCCGCGGCCGACTGCAGCCCGGTGGCGCGGGCGACCAGCTCCTCGGCCTGGGCGGTGACCTCATCGAAGTCCAGCGCCAGGCGGTCGTAGTGGTACGAGGCCGCCAAGGGCTCGTGCCCCGCGACCCGGACCGCCACGCGCTCGGCGAGATCCCAGTCGACCGGGGTGGGCATCCCGGGCTACCTGCCCTTCGGGTACCGGGTCGACTCGACGCTGCGCAGGTATCCGAAGGCCAGCGCGCCGACGGTGAGGACCGCGGCTCCGACGAGTACGGCTCCGATCCAGTAGTGCCACACCACGGCAAGCATGGGGCGCACTCTAGGCAACTGCCGGCGAAAGTCGCGAACTGTCGCCGTAGTGTCGCCAAGCCGACACGCGCCGTACGCCTTCCGGATGAGCACCCCGCGGCGGTGCTCACCGCCCGCGGTGCGCTCTAACCGTCCGGCTGCTGGTCCGCGGTCTTGGTGGCCTCGTTGAACAGCGCGGCCTTGACCTTGGCCACGAGCGCGTCGGGCACCTGCTCCTGGCACTTCTTCCGGATCACCATGCGCAGCTCGGCCTCGAAGTCGTAGGGCTCGGCGCAGGGCTGGCACCCGTCGAGGTGATGCTGGATCACCGCCCGGCGGTCCTCCGTCAGCTCGCCGTCGAGGTACCGGTAGAGCTCGTGGAGCGAGTCTTGGCAATCAGACATGGGTATCGGACATCGTGTCGTCTCGAGGTGGTGGCGCCAGGTTCCGCTGGACTGCGAACTCGTACAACTGCTTCTGGAGCGCCTTTCTTCCCCGATGCAGTCGGGACATCACCGTACCGATCGGGATGTCCAGGATGTCGGCAATCTCCTTGTAGGCGAATCCCTCGACGTCCGCCAGCAGCACCGCCATGCGGAAGTTCTCGGGAAGCGACTCGATGGCCTGCTTGACCTCGGCATCGGTGAAGCGGTCGAGCAGCTCGTCCTCGGCGCTGCGCCCGGCCATCGCCGCCTCCAGCCCGCCGATGCGGCGGTAGAGATAGAGGTCCTCGACCTCGTCGAGATCGGTCTCCTCCGGCCGGCGCTTCTTGGCCCGGTAGCTGTTGATGTAGGTGTTGGTGAGGATGCGGTAGAGCCAGGCCTTGAGGTTGGTGCCCTGCTCGAACCCGCCGAAGCCGCGGTAGGCCCGCAGGTAGGTCTCCTGCACCAGGTCCTCGGCGTCGGCCGCGTTGCGGGTCATGCGCAACGCCGCGGCGTACAGGGAGGGCATGAGGTCCATCGCCTGGTCCGCGAACGTCGCCTGGTCGGCCATCGCCCGGGACCCTACCGTCACCCCTGGTGCGGACCAACTGCGCGCTCAGCCGTTGGGATCCACGCCCCCGGCGGAGTAGCGAACGGCCGGGCTCCACAGCAGGAAGCGCTCCACGCCGAGGCCACGCGCCGCCTCGATCTGGGCGCGCACCTCGGCGTCGCCGTAGTCCACGCCGCCGACCGCGAAGTCCTGCAGCCACGGCACCAGCACTGTCCCGGTGCCGGCCGTCACCTCCTGGTAGTGGGCCAGCACGCCCCGCACCAGATCGCCGGGCTGGTGGCGGGGGTCGGCCACGCCGTAGCGCCCGCCGAGCCAGTAGCCGGGGTAGATCTCCGGGGCGAGGTAGTCGGCGTTGCGGGCGATGCGGGGCACGTCCTGGCCCACCTGGTCGCCCCGGTCGGCGGCCTCGCCCTCGACGGTCACGCCCTGGTACGCGCCCCGCTGGCGCAGCTCGGTGTGGGCCTGGGCCAGGAAGCCGGTGACCGCGTCGGACGGGGTGCCGGTCAGCCCGGGGATCAGGATGCTCTCCAGGTCGCGGGTGGGCAGGCGGGTGTCGGACCACAAGATGTCGTCGACCCCGCGGCTCACCGCGTCGAGGGCGATGTCGAGGTTGTATTGCCGGACCGCGGCGCTGGCGGGGTTGGTGTACCCGCCGTCGGCGCCGCCGTAGATGTCGCCCCCGGCGGTCTGGATCACCTGGTCGCCGTGGCCCTCGGCCCAGGCGGCCGCGGCCAGCTTCGGGTCGCGGAACGTCACGATGCGGCCCACCACCCGCACGCCGCGGTTCTTCAGCGTGGTGACGGCCGTGTCGAGGTCGTAGTTGCGGACCACGGCGCCGATCTCCGCGGCGCGCGACACCTGGGTGTCGAAGCCGACGATGCCGCTGTCGTCCTTGAGGTCGAGCTCCACGGTGTCGATGCGGTGCTCGTCGATCATGGCCAGGATGCCGTCGCGCAACTGCTGGTTGCCCCAGGCCGCCGCGGTGACGTGCACGCCCCGCAGCCCCGGGTAGGTCACCGGGACGACCACCGAGGCGGTGGTGACGTTGCCCGCCTCGTCGGTGGCCTCGAGGTTGATCGGCCCCGCGGGTGGCCGGTCGTAGTGGAGCGTGAAGCCGCCGTCGCCGTCCACCTTCACGGGATCGTCGTCGGCCGTGAGCTTGGCGCCCGCCTCGACCACCCCGCTGACCTCGGCCTCGTCGTCCATGGCCACCGGTTCGACGGCGCTGGGCACCTCCAGGCTCGGCGCGGTGCCGTCGACGGTGAAGTCCCAGTGGAACTGCGCGTCGTCCAGCAGCGCCCGCGGCACCGCCAGGGACACTTCGTGGGCCCCCTCGACCGGCGGCGCGGGCGGGACCCAGAACATGGTGTCGTCCTTGACCGCGGGGGACTCGACCATTTCCCCGTCGTAGCTGAGGGTGGCCTCGGCCGCGGCCTCGGGGTCGGCGAACACGATCGTGACCGCGAGCTGCGCCGCCTCCTGCGTGGTGATGACATCGCCGTCGACGATGCCGGTCTGGGTGAGGTGGACCCGGGTGCCGCGGTAGGCGAGGAACCCGACCAGCGCCATGGTCCCCAGCGCCACCAGGGCGGCGAACACCGTGCCGGCCTCGACGTAGCGCTTGCGCTGGCGGAACATCGAGGGCCCCTCGTGGCGACGGTCCTCGAGGTTGAGGGTCGGGGGCTCGAACTCCAACCGCCCGCTGCGGGGCGCCTTGGTCTCGATGGTGAGCGGCGAGAACTCGGCGGGCTGCAGGTCCTGCGTGCGCTCGCCCCGGCCGCGACGACGGGATCGACGCCGTAGCCGGTGGCGGGGGCCCGAGGCGTCGGGATCGGTCCCCGGGGCGTCCCTGACCGATGTCACTGCGGGCAGTTTCCCCATCCGGCCTTCGTGCTGCAATGACCGTGGGGTTACAAGATCACACGTAGCCGCGCATCCGGGCGGCCTCGGCCACCTTCTTGATCCCGATGGCGAAGGCCGCCTGCCGGAGCGTGCAGCCGTACTCCTCGGCGGCCGCGATGGTGGCCCGGTACGCCGCGCGCAGCCGGTCGCGCAGCTCCTCGTTGAAGCGCTCCTCCTTCCAGGTGAACTGCTGGATGTTCTGCGTCCACTCGAAGTACGAGCCGGTCACCCCGCCCGCGTTGGCGAGGATGTCGGGGATGACCCGGATGCCGCGGTCACCGAGGATCTTGTCGGCCCCCGGCGTCACCGGGTAGTTGGCCGCCTCCACCACCACGTGGGCCTGGATGTCGGGGGCGTTGTCGGTGTCGATCACCTCGCCGAGCGCGGCGGGCACCAGCACGTCGCACGGCGACTCCAGCAGCTCCTCGTTGGTAACCCGGTCGACGCCGACCTGCTCGGTGTCGCTGACCCTCCCGCCGCGCCGCACGATCTGGACGAGCCCGGCCACGTCCAGCCCCGCCTCCCGGCGCACCCCGCCCGACACGTCGGACACCGCCACCACGCTGGCGCCCTGGGCGACCGCCTCGGTCGCCAGCCAGGAGCCGACGTTCCCGAATCCCTGGATGGCGAGGCGTAGGTCGCGCATGTCCAGCCCGTGCTCCTCGGCGTAGGACTCGAGGACGTAGACGGCGCCCCGGCCGGTGGCCGCCTCCCGCCCCGGGGCCCCGCCCAGGTCGAGCGGCTTGCCGGTCACGATGGCCGGGCTGTAGCCGTGGGTGGCGGAGTAGGCGTCCATCATCCAGGCCATCGTCTGGGCGTTGGTGTTCATGTCGGGCGCGGGGATGTCGCGGTACACCCCGATCACGTGGGCGATGCCGTTGGTGAAGCGCCGGGTCATGCGCTGCAGCTCGGCCGCGCTCATGCCCGTCGGGTCGACCTCGATGCCGCCCTTGGCCCCGCCGAAGGGCAGGCCCAGGAGCGCGGTCTTCCACGTCATGAGCGACGCCAGCGCCCGCACCTCCTCGAGGTGGGCCGTGGGGTGGTAGCGGACACCGCCCTTGTACGGTCCCCGGGCCCCGTTGTGCTGCACCCGGTAGCCCCGCGCGCAGATCAGGTCGCCGTTGTCGAGGTGGACCGGGATCTGGACCGAGATCTCCCGATACGTCGAGGTGAGGACCGACCACATCGCCTCGTCGAGGTCGATGAGCCGCGCCGCCTCCTCGAAGTAGCGGTTCACCGCCTGGAAGGCGGTCAACCCCTCCTTGGCCATGGCCTCCTTATATCAGTCCCACCCTCGCCGCACCGTGCGATCGAGGATCCCGAGCGTGGCCCGGAGCGCGCTCTCGGGGATGATCGGGAAGATGTCGGCCTGCTTCCACGTCTCGTCGATGCCCGACCAGTCGTAGTAAGAGGTGACCAACGTGCCCTCGCCCTCGGCCGCCGGCTCCAGCCGGTAGCCGTACACGTGCCCGATCTGGGGCCGGATCTGGCCCTCGATCGTCCACGCGATCTCGCGGTCGGGCTCGAGGGCGACGATCTTGACGGTCACGTCGTAGCGCCCGAGCGGGTAGTCGTTGAGCGCCTCGCGGTCCATGTGGACCACGAAGGTGTCGCCGACCGTGGACACGGGCTCGCCGGTGGCATCCATGAGCATGCCCGCGCTGTCGATGGCCACATGGCCCATCGGATCGCACAGCACCCGGAAGATGGCGGCCGCGTCCGCGGGGATGGTCCGCTGGACCTCGAACCGCTCGACCCGCTCCCCGGTCTCGGCCGCCTCGGTGCTCTCCCCTGATTCGCTCGTCATGACGGCATCATGGCATCGCGGTGGCTCGGCCCGCGTACCCGATCAGGGTCGCGCCTGGGAGGATTTCCGCCGTGCCCGAGGCCGGCGCTCCCCCGAAGCGGCAGACCACCGCGGCCGTGGTCGCCGTGTCGGTGCTGGTCCTCCTGGCCGCGGCGGCCGTGGCGTCGCTGCTCCTGGCCGACCGCGACGGCTCGTCCGACGACCGCTCGCCCGAGGACGTCGTGCGCGACTACTTCACGGCGGCCGACCGGGACGACTGCGAGACCATGCTCGACCTCGTGTCCGTCGACCGCCTGCGCTACAGCGGCGCCGGCAGCCGCGGCGAGGCGATGGGGCTGTGCACGGCCGCGGCCGAGGCCCACACCGATCCCATCGAGGTCGTCTCGACCGACGTGGTCGAGGC
>JBKPRV010000259.1:0-3421 GCA_046734715.1 Actinomycetota bacterium
ATGCGCCGCATCGCCGAAATGGGCGTGAAGTTCGCGAACTTCCACACCACCGCCCTGTGCTCGCCCACGCGCGCGTCGCTGCTCACGGGACGCAACGCCACCACGAACGGGATGGCGACCATCGCCGAGCTCGGCTCCGGCTACCCGGGGATCTCCTGCCGGATCCCCTTCGAGAACGGCTTCATCTCCGAGGTCCTGGCCGAGCGGGGGTGGAACACCTACTGCGTCGGCAAGTGGCACCTCGCGCCCGGCGAGGAGGTGAACATGGCCTCCTCCATGGGCCGATGGCCGCTCGGGCGCGGGTTCGAGCGGTTCTACGGCTTCCTGGGCGGCGAGTCGAGCCAGTGGTATCCGGACCTCGTCTACGACAACCACCCCATCGACCCGCCGGGACGGCCGGAGGACGGCTACCACCTCTCCAAGGACCTGGCCGACAAGGCGATCGAGTTCATCCTCGACGCCAAGGTGGTCGCCCCGGACAAGCCGTTCTTCATGTACCTGGCCCCGGGCTGCGGCCACGCTCCGCACCATGTCTTCGCGGAGTGGGCCGACCGCTACCGCGGCCGCTTCGATCAGGGGTATGAGGCCATCCGGGCCGAGATCCTGGCCCGCCAGAAGGAGCTCGGGCTCATGCCCGCCGACGTCGAGCTGTCGGCGATCAACCCTCACGCCGGAGCCACCGGGCCCGACGGCCAGCCGTGGCCGGCGCTGGACCAGGTCCGTCCCTGGGCCACGCTGAGCGACGACGAGCGGCGGCTGTTCGCCCGGATGGCCGAGGTCTTCGCCGGGTTCGTCTCCTACACCGACGACCAGATCGGCCGGGTCATCGACTTCCTCGACGAGACCGACCAGCTCGACAACACGCTCGTCGTCGTCGTGTCGGACAACGGCGCCAGCGCCGAGGGCGGCCCGAACGGCACGTTCAACGAGTGGCGGTTCTTCAACGGCGTGCCCGACACCACCGAGGTTACGCTGCCCCACCTCGAAGAGCTCGGCAGCCCGGCTTCGTACAACCACTACAACACCGGCTGGGCATGGGCGTTCGACACCCCGTTCCCGTACTGGAAGCGCTTCGCCGGCTACGAGGGCGGCGTCGCCGACATGTGCGTCGTCGCCTGGCCCGCCCGGATCGCCGCCCAGAGCGAGCCCCGCCAGCAGTACGTCCACGCCGTCGACCTGGTGCCGACGATCTACGAGCTGCTCGGCGTCGACCCGCCCGAGGTCCTCAAGGGCTACCTCCAGAGCGCGATCGAAGGCCGGAGCTTCGCCGCCGCCCTGACCGACGCCGACGCTCCCGGCCGCGACACCCAGTTCTACGCCATGCTCGGCCAGCGGGCCATCTACCACCAGGGCTGGCTGGCCAGCACCGTCCATCCACCCCTGTCGGGCTGGGGCGGCTTCGACCGGGACGTCTGGGAGCTGTACCACCTCGCCGTCGACCGGGCGCAGAGCCACAACCTCGCCACCCAGGAGCCCGACCGGCTCGCCAAGCTGCGGGACCTGTGGCACCACGAGGCCGGTCGGTGCAACGGGCTGCCCCTGGACGACCGCACCGCGCTCGAGCACATCCTCGACGAGCGGCCCCACGCCGCCCAGCCCCGCTCCCGGTACGTGTACTACCCCACCGGAGCCGACGTCCCCGAGGAGGCCGGGGCGCAGATCAACGGCCGCTCCTACACGATCGTCGCCGGCGCCGAGCTCGACAGCGACGACGCCCATGGCGTCCTCTACGCCCATGGGGGCGTCATGGGCGGCCACAGCCTGTACCTGAAGGACCGCCGCCTCCACTACGACTTCAACTGGGTAGGCACCCACCTGCAGGCGGTCGTCGCCGACCGGGACATCACCCCCGGCCGCCACGTGTTCACCGCTGAGTTCGTGCTCAGCGGCAAGAGCGACGACCCGGCCATGCCCGGCTTCGCCGGCACCGTGACCCTGTACATCGACGACGCCCAGGTCGGCACCGGCGACATCGTCACCCAGCCCGGCCCGTTCTGCCTCGTGGGCGACGGCATCTGCGTGGGCCGCGACAGCGCATCACCGGTCACCCCGGCCTACCCGCCGCCCTACCGCTTCTCCGGCGGCACCATCGACAGGGTCATCGTCGACCTCTCCGGTGACCGCTACATCGACCACGAGGCCCAAGTCCGGGCCTGGCTCATGCGCGACTAGAGGGAGGAACTCCAGATGTCGAGCAGTTACGAACAGAGCACTCAGATGGCGGACTACTCACGCACCGAACGGACCGGCTGGACCGGCTGGATCGCCTTTGCCGGCGTGATCATGATCATCGGCGGAGGCCTCAACCTGTTCCACGGCATCGTCGCCGCGGTCAACGACGATTGGGCGGGGTTCACCAACCGCTCGAACGCCTTCTTCGACGTGTCGCAGTGGGGTTGGATCCACATCATCGTGGGCGCCATCGTCCTGCTGGCCGGCATCGGCGTCTTCAGCGGCAACGTCCTGGCCCGAACGGTCGGCGTGATCGTCGCCGCGATCAGCCTCGTCGCGAACTTCCTCTACATCCCCGTGTATCCGCTGTGGGCGCTCACGATCGTGGTCATCGACCTGCTGGTGATCTGGGCCCTCACGGCTCACGGTGGTGAGATGCGGAACGCGTGAGGCCGCGCCAGGCCCCGGGGGGGATGAGCTGAGCAGGCTGGTCCGGCAGCTGGCAGCCTGACTGCGTGATCATCGTCCGGCGGGTCGGGCTCGAAGACCTGCGAGAGGTCGTCGGGGCCATCGACCGCTCGGAGCACGTGGACGGCGAGTACGCGGTCGTCGAGGGTCGCCTCGTCGAGCGGCCGGTCACGATGAGCGACATCCCACCGCTCGATCCTGTTGGTGACGGGTTCCACAGCGTTGCTTCGAAGGTGCAGTTCTGCGCCTCCGTCGTTGACGAACATGCTGGCGTCGTGCTCGGCGCTTCCCTTGGCGAGCGCGTCGCCGGCCTAGCCGTTGTGGCACCATCCTTCGAGCCGCCGCTGGCGTGGTTCGCATACCTGGATGTCAACCGTGCCGATCGCCGGCACGGCGTTGCGTCTGCGTTGTGGGACAGGGCGGGACGCCTCGCACGAGAGAGCGGCGCGCGGCGGCTGTACGTCTCCTCGACGCCCACCGCGTCGGCCGTCGGTTTCTACCTCTCCCGCGGCTGCCTATTGGCCGCTCCCGTGCACCCCGTGCTGTTCGAACACGAACCCGACGACATCCACCTCGTCGGGGAACTCGATTAGCCATCGTGACGATCAACCCAAAGGACTTCGCGATCCCGCGGGAACGGCCTCGCTGATGCCGCTCCCGCGTTGGTTCTGGCGCCGGTTGTACGACCGTGAGGCTCGTTGGTGGGTGCGACGGCGAGACGAACCCGAGTCCCGGCCCATCATCGAGGCGACCGTGGATCGACTCACGGCCGTCGTGGAGG
>JBKPRV010000260.1:0-6884 GCA_046734715.1 Actinomycetota bacterium
GGCCGCGCCCGGCACTCCGCTTTCCCCTCGGGTCCTATGACGACCCCAACTCGATCGAGCGTCCCCCGGTCGTCCCGGTGCAGCGGCGGGCCGAGGCCCCCGAGCTCTCGCACTGGGCAGGGTCGGCCGCGGAGGAGGTACCGAACATGAACCGTCGCGATCCCCGCCAGGACGACGATGGCTGGGGCGGGTTCGATCCCGACCCGCGCTGGCAGGAGCCCACCCCCGAGCCGACCCGCGCCCAGCCGGCCACTCCGCCTCGCTCCGCGGCCGGACCGCCTCCCGGAGGGCCTCGCGCCCAGGGCGGATCCGGTGGTGGCAGCGGCGGCGGCTGGCCCGATCCGCCACCCCGGACCCAGGCTCAACCCGGCGCCGGCTCGGCTCCGATGCAGGGCACGCCCATGACCTTCGAGGAGGGCGCCGACCCGCCTGCGGGTCGGTCGGTGTTCGGTGGCGGCGGGCCCGCCGCCCCGCCCCGCTACGAGGACGCCTACGCCGAGGACACCTATGCCGACGACTACGAGGCCGGTTACGAGGAGGCGTACGACGACGTCTACGAGGACGAGCTCTACGAGGAGCCCGTCGCCGGCTACGGCGACCCCCGTCACGGCGGGGCTCCGGCCCGAGGCCGGCCCGGGCGTGGGGGGCGCCGAGCGCCCGACCGTGACCTGCGCACTGCCGTCCTGGTCGCGCTGGTCGTCGGCGGCGTAGCCCTCGGCCTGTTCAAGGCCCTGGGTCCGCTCGGAGGCATGATCGTCGCCGTCCCCATCCTGGTGTACGCCGCCTACGAGTTCTTCGTGGCGGTCAACACCGCCGGGTTCGAGGCCCCCATGCCCGTGGGGGTGGCGGCCACGGCCGGGTTGGTGATCGCCGCCTACAACTACGGCGAAGGGGCCATACCGCTGGTGCTGGTCATCTCCGCCGCCGTGGGCTTCCTCTGGTATCTGGTGGGCGCAGGGGGAGATAGGCCGGTCGCCAACATCGGGGTGACCATGCTCGGCGTCGGCTGGGTGGGCCTCTTCGGCGCGTTCGCGGGTTTGCTGCTCGCGGGACCACATGGGGTGGGGCTGCTGCTCGCGGCCGTGATCCCGACTATCGGCTACGACGTCGGCGCCCTGTTCGTGGGACGCAGCGCCGGCTCCCGGCCGCTCTCGCCGGCAAGCCCGTCGAAGACGATCGAGGGGCTGGCGGGCGGCATGATCCTCGCCGTCGTCACGGCCGTGCTGTTCTCGACGATCGCCGGGGGCGTGACGCCGTTCAACGAATGGCAGGATGGCCTCAAGCTCGGGCTGGTCGTCGCCCTGATCGCTCCCCTGGGCGACCTGGCCGAGTCTCTCGTCAAGCGCGACCTCGGCATCAAGGACATGGGCAGCATCCTGCCCGGGCACGGCGGCGTGCTCGACCGGTTCGACGCCCTGCTGTTCGTGCTGCCGGCGGTCTGGTACCTGGCCGTGGTCAGCGACTTCTTCCTCACCTGAGCCGGGCGCCGACCTCCAACTACGGTGGGGGCGTGGCCTTGACGACCGTCGCCATCGCTGGGTCGACCGGGTCCATCGGCACCCAGACCATCGATGTGGTGCGGGCCGAGCCCGACCGGTTCGAGGTCGTGGCGATCGGCGCCTGGTCGTCAGCCGACGCGCTGGTGGCCCAGGCCCGCGACCTGGGCCCCAAGGTGGTCGTCATCGGCGATCCGGCGCGGGCGGCCGAGGTGCACGACGGGGTGCCGGCCGGCACCGAGGTCCGATCCGGCGCCGAGGCTCTGGCCCAGCTCGGCACGGTGGCCGACGTGTGTGTGAACGGGGTCGTGGGGTTCGCCGGGCTGCGGCTCACGCTGGCCACCCTGGCGGCCGGCAAGCGGCTGGCGCTGGCCAACAAGGAGTCGCTCATCGCGGGCGGGCCCGTGGTCCGGGCCGTGCTCGACCAGCCGGGTGCGGGCCACATCGTGCCCGTCGACTCCGAGCACTGCGCGGTGCACCAGTGCCTGGCGGCTAACGCCAGCGGGAAGCCCGAGCGGGTGGCCCGGATCGTGCTCACGGCCAGCGGCGGCCCGTTCCGAGGCCGTAGCCGCGACGAGTTGGCGCACGTCACGATCGACGACGCCCTGGCCCATCCGACATGGTCGATGGGGCCGAAGATCACGGTCGACTCCTCGACGCTGATGAACAAGGGCCTCGAGGTCATCGAGGCCCACGAGCTGTTCGGGGTCGACTACGACCGCATCGAGGTGGTCGTCCACCCGCAGTCGATCGTCCACTCGATGGTGGAGCTCACGGACGGCTCGACCATCGCCCAGCTCAGCCAGCCCGACATGCGCCTGCCGATCGGCTACGCCCTGGCCTGGCCCGACCGCATCGCCACACCCTTCGGGCGCATCGACTGGGCGGACTGCGGCCCCCTGTCGTTCGAGGACCCGGACCACGAGGCCTTCCCGTGCCTGGGCCTGGCCTACGAGGCCGGTCGCCGGGGCGGGACGGCACCGGCGGTGCTGAACGCCGCCAACGAGGAGGCCGTCGCCGCGTTCCTGGCTTCACGGATCGCGTGGCAGGAGATACCCGACGTACTCAACGCCGTCCTTTCCCGGCATGATGGGGGGGCGGCCGACACAGTCGAGGACGTGATCGAGGCCGACCGCCGAGGCCGCGAGGCGGCGCTGAGAGAGATCGGTAAGATCACACGATGACGGACATGCGCCAACACGACGAGGCCTCATCCGAGGACCGGCCGGGGGCGCCTGAGGCGGACGACGGGAGCCTGGCGCCAGAGGCCGGCGACCCCGTCTACGAGACCGGCGGCATCCGGCTGGCGGCCCTGATGCTGGGCGTCGTGGCCGTCGGGCTCTTCTTTGGTTGGGGCTATGTGTGGATGATCATCGGCCTCGTCCTCATGATCTTCCTCCACGAGCTCGGCCACTTCGTGACCGCCAAGTGGTCGGGGATGAAGGTCACCGACTTCTTCATCGGGTTCGGTCCCCGCATCTGGTCGTTCCAGCGCGGTGAGACGCAGTACGGCGTCAAGGCGATCCCCGCGGGTGCGTTCGTCCGCATCATCGGCATGAACAACCTCGACGAGACCGACCCTGCAGACGAGGCCCGCACCTACCGCCAGCAGTCGTTCCCCAAGCGGCTGCTGGTGGTCTCCGCGGGCTCGATCATGCACTTCATCCAGGCGTTCGTGCTGCTGGTGATCCTGCTCACCGTGGTCGGGGTGCCGGGTGGCACGCTGACCGACGAGACACGCCACGATGAGAGCTGGCGGGTCGGCAGCGTCGAGAAGGACAGCGCGGCCAAGGCTGCCGGCCTGCGCAAGGGCGACGACATCGTCACCTTCGACGGCAAGCCCGTGTCCACCTGGGCTGACGTGACGGACCAGATCAAGGCTCACGAGGTGGGCGACCACGTGCGGTTCCAGGTCGCGCGCGACGGCGAAACCCTTGACCTCGCGGCCACTCTGCAGCCCCGTCCGGACGACATGGCGGGGGGAACGCCGGGCACGCCCTTCCTGGGCCTCGGGGCCCAGTACCCGAAGGAGACCGTGGGCCTGGGCACCGCCCTCGTGCAGGCCCCGCAGGAGATGGGCCGGTACGTCGGTAACACGATGGGCACGCTCGCCGGCCTGTTCAGCCCCAGCGGGATCAGCGACATGGCCGACAACGTGTCGCAAGCCCACGACCAGGGCAGCAACTCCGGCTCGTCGGGCTCGGCCGTGTCGAACAACGACGACCAGAACGAGAACCGGCTGCTGTCGATCCTCGGCGTCTTGCGCTTGGGCGCGGCGGCCACCCAGGAGGACGGCGTGGGCGCCCTCCTCGTCATCTTCTTCGCGATGAACGTGTTCATCGGCATCTTCAACATGCTGCCGCTGCCCCCGCTGGACGGTGGGCATGCGGCCGTGGCGATCTACGAGCGGGCCCGCTCCCGGCGGAACCAGCGCTACTTCGCCGATGCCACGCGGCTGCTGCCGGTCACCTACGCGGTGATCATGGTGCTGGTCGTGGTGGCTATGACCGCCCTATACCTGGACGCCGTCAACCCCGTCCAACTCTGAGGCTGCTGCGATGGAGCTCGGACAGTCCTCCTACCCGCGCCGCAAGACCCGCCGGATCATGGTGGGTGACGTCCCCGTAGGGGGCGACGCACCCATCACGGTCCAGTCGATGACGACCACCAAGACGGCCGATGTCGACGGCACGCTGCAGCAGATCTACGACCTGGCCATGGCCGGCTGTGACATCGTGCGCTGCACCTGCAACGAGGTGGAGGCCGCCGAGGGACTGGCCCGCATCGTGCCGCGGTCTCCGGTGCCGATCGTGGCCGACATCCACCACCAGTACCGCATGGCGCTGGCCGCGCTGGAGGCGGGCGTGCACTGCCTCCGCCTCAACCCGGGCAACATCCGCAAGCCCGAGCACATCAAGCTCGTGGCCCAGGAGGCCAAGGACCGGGGCGTGCCCATCCGCATCGGTGTGAACGGCGGGTCACTCCACCCGGACCTGTACAAGCGCCACGGCGGGAGGGTCACGCCCGAGGCGATGGTGGAGTCGGCGCAGATGGAGCTGGCCTACTTCGAGGAGGTCGGTTTCGAGGACGTCAAGATCTCCGTCAAGGCGTCGTCGGTGCCGCTCATGATCGAGGCCTATCGCCAGCTGGCCGACGCCGTCGACCACCCCCTGCACCTGGGGGTCACCGAGGCCGGGCCGCTGCCGGGCGGGGTCATCAAGGCCACAGCCGGGATCGCCACGCTGCTGGCCGAGGGCATCGGCGACACCATCCGCTACAGCCTGACCGCCGATCCGGTGGAGGAGGCGAGGGCGGGCCGGGCGCTGCTCGAGTCGATGGGGTTGCGGGAGCGCAAGAACATCGACCTGATCGCCTGCCCGTCGTGCGGCCGGGCCGAGATCGACGTCATCGAGGTCGCCCGCCAGGCCCAGGACGCCTTCGGCGACCGCCAGATCCCCCTGCAGGTCGCGGTCATGGGGTGTGTGGTCAACGGTCCCGGGGAGGCCCGCGACGCCGACCTGGGGATCGCGGCCGGCAAGAACAAGGGCCACCTGTTCGTGCGCGGCCAGAACGTGGCCGTGGTGCCCGAGGCCGAGATGGTGGACGCTCTGGTGGAGTGGGCCGAGTACATCGACGCCCATGGCATCGACGCCGCGCTGGAACGAGCCCGCTCGACGAGCGATGCGGCCCGCCGCGCCGCCGAGCGCGACCGCGCCGAGCTGTTGAACGAGCAAGGCGCCGACGCCAACCGCAGCGAGCAACGCGTCGAGGTGATCCGCAAGCTCGGCTAGTCGCATCGTCTGCTCAGATTCCAGAGGACGGCCTCGAGTCCGCGCGCCGAGGCGGCGGTTGCAGCGATGACTACGGGTAGCAGTGACAGGGCGACTGTTCGTCGCATGGTGCGCGATCTCGTGGACATGATGGCAATAAAACCCCCGGCTAATCATCGAGTAATAGTCAAAACCTTTGATATGCATCGAGAGCATCTATAGGGATCACAGTAACACCGGCCTGTGACAGTTTCGGGCGCGGTGATGACATGAGTCACGACGCAGGGCGACGACGCGGGGGTGCGTCGGGGCCTTACGCTGTGCGCATGGCACAGCCCGTCAAGCCCAGTGGGAGCGGCATCGTCACCCGGTTGGCCGTGGGTGTGCTCGTGGTGGTGGCGCTGTGGCTCCTCGTGGGGGCCGTGGTCGGCTTCGTCTTCACGATCGTGCGCACGTTGCTCTTCCTCGGGCTGATCGGGCTCGTAGCCTGGATCGTGCTAATCGGGCCGCCTGGCGGCCGCCACTCATAGCGCGAAACACCCCGGAATTACTGGCCAAAACCGCGATCTGCGCCCGGTTCTCGCGCACTAGCCTGGACCCCGATCGAGACCGGTCGGGAAGGCTCAGCAGGTGCCGCGAGATCTCAACACTGACGCAACCAGTCCGTCATCGGGCACTCGGTACCGTCCGCCGGTCGTGCGTACCCGCTCCCGCTCCCACAACTCTCGCGTAGCTCTGCTGTTCCTCGGACTGCTGGCGACTCTCGTCGCTCTGAGCGGGGGAGCACAGGACGACGGGGCCGAGGCGGCCGCGGCGCCTGGTGTCGACCCCGTGCGGAGCGTCGACTTCTCGTCCCTCGCCCAGCCCGGTTCGGCCTGTGCCGAGGGGCTGCGCATCACTCCTCCTCGTCACATCTCGGTGGACGAGGGTGAAAGCCGGTTGCTCGACCTCGGTCGCCTGACCCGCCTCGAGGTCGACAGCAACGTCGTCTTCGGCGACCTGGACGGCGACGGGTCCGACGAGGCCGTCGTCCACGCCCTGTGCACGTACGGAGCCAACGGCGCCCAGGACACCATCCAGGTGTGGGCCGTCAACGCGGACGACGATCCCGTCCTGGTCGACTCGCTGTCCGAGCCGCCGGCCCGGGTCACCGGTCCGCTGCCTCCCGCGGTCAAGGACATCGCGGTCGACGACGGCGAGCTCGTCGTCACCTGGACGCACTACCGGAACAACGATCCCAACTGCTGCCCGTCGCAGCAGACCGCGCTCCGCTACACGCTCGACCACGACGCACTCGACCAGGTCGGGCGGCCCGTCACCAGCAACGCGGATTAGCGCACCGCGACGCCGGAGCGCCGCCCAACCAGCCGGGGCCGCAGCGCGGGGCGGGGTGCCGAATGGCCACGCAGCGACCGGCCTGCCGCAGGAACACCAAGGCGCGGGCGCGGGCGCGGGGTGGGTGCCGAGTGGCCACGGCAGTGACCGGCGTGGCGCGGGGCAGTTGGCGCGGGCGACGGCGAGGGCTGGGGCGAGGCGCGGGCGGGGTGGGTGCCGAGTGGCCACGGCAGTGACCGGCGTGGCGCGGGGCAGTTGGCGCGGGCGACGGCGAGGGCTGGGG
>JBKPRV010000261.1:0-10606 GCA_046734715.1 Actinomycetota bacterium
TTCGCCATCAGCGTCTTCCCCGACGAGCTGTACCAGGCGCCGAGGAGCTGGGCCCAGCGCGCCTACCCGCACAACCTCATCCACTACAACCGGCTCGACCGAGGCGGCCACTTCGCTGCCTGGGAGCAGCCGGAGCTGTTCTCGTCGGAGCTGCGAGCGGCGTTCCGGTCGCTGCGCTGATCGAGGGCCCGCCGTGCTGCGTCATCGCAACGAGTTTCCCGTCGAGGGCGAGCTGCCGGGCTTTCCCGGGGCGACGGGCTGGCTGCACACGGCGCCGTTGACGCCGGCGGATCTGCGCGGCCGGGTCGTCCGCGTCAGTTTCGGCACCTACACCTGCATCAACTGGATCCGGTCGCTGCCCTACGTGCGGGCGTGGGCGGACAAGTACGCCCCCCAAGGGCTAGCGGTCGTCGGGGTGCAGACGCCCGAGTTCGAGTTCGAGGGGGGCCTGGAGAACGCCGGCCGCGCCATGAAGGAGATGGACGTCCGCTATCCGGTGGTGGTGGACAACGGTTATGCGGTCTGGCGGGCGTTCGACAACCACTACTGGCCCGCCCTGTACTTCGTCGACGCCGGGGGCAGGATCCGGCATCACCGCTTCGGCGAAGGCGAGTACGAGGAATCCGAGATGGTGCTCCAGCTGCTGCTGCGGGAGGCCGGCGCCGACGTCGACCAGGGCCTCGTGAGCGTCGAGCCCGAGGGCGTCGAGGCGGGCGCCGACTGGGGCAACCTGGGATCCCCTGAGACCTACCTCGGCTACGGCCGCGCCGACCGCTTCGCCTCGCCGGGCGGCCTCGTCCCCGACGAGCGGCATGCCTACCCCGTTCCCGCCGGTCTGCGCCGCAACCAGTGGGGCCTGTCGGGCGACTGGCGGGTCGGCCCGGAGACGGCGCGGCTCGACGAGCCTTCCGGGTCCATCTCGTACCGGTTCCACGCCCGCGACGTTCACCTCGTGATGGGCCCACCGGCCGAACGCCCGCCGGTGCGGTTCACCGTCCGGCTCGACGGCCGGCCGCCGGGGCCGGCGCACGGCGTCGACGTGGACGAAGAGGGCAACGGCACTGCCGACTACCAGCGGATCTACCGGCTGATCCGCCAGCCGGGCCCGATCGGCGACCGGCTCATCGAGATCGAGTTCCTCGACCGCGGCGGCGAGGCCGTCGTCTTCACGTTCGGCTGACCAAGGAGATGCCACCCATGACCCAGGCAACAACACCGTCACCGCGGACCGTCGTCCTCGTCCACGGCGCCTTCGCCGACAGCTCCTGCTGGAACGGGGTCATCGAGCGCCTCCGGGCGAACGGAACCCCGGTGGTCGCCGCCGCCAACCCGCTGCGCGGCATCTCCCACGACAGCGCCTACCTCGCCAGCATCTTCGACCAGATCCCCGGGCCCGTGCTCGCCGTCGGGCACTCCTACGGCGGCGCGGTGATCACCAACGCCGCCACCCGCAGCGGAAACGTCGTGGGCCTGGTCTTCGTGGCCGCCTTCGCTCCCGACGAGGGTGAGCTGCTGATCGAGGTCACGGCTTCGTCGAAGGACAGCGTGCTCGGGCCGGCGTTGGTCCCACGCCAGTACCCGACCGGCAGTGGGACAGGGACGGAGTTCTTCATCGACACGGCGCAGGCGCGCAACGCGTTCGCGGGCGACCTGACCGACGGGGAGGCGGCGCTGATCGGGGTCATCCAACGCCCGGTGGCCGATCTCGCGTTCGGTGAGCCGTCGGGCGCCCCGGCGTGGAAGACGCTGCCGTCCTGGGCCGTCGTGGCCACGAACGACCGGGCGGCCGGGACCGACGTCGTCCGCGCCCACGCCGAACGGGCCGGCGCCACGATCACCGAGCTCGACGGCTCGCACGTGATCATGATCTCGCAGCCACAGGCCGTCACCGACGTGATCCTGGCGGCGCTCGGCGAGCTCGGCTGACGTGGACGCGCCCTCGTTCGGGCCGGTGCGCCAGATCGACGCCGGTCTGCTGGATGTCGGGTACGTGGACGCCGGGCCCGACGACGGCCAACCCGTCGTGCTGCTGCACGGCTGGCCGTACGACATCCACGCCTTCGCCGAGGTCACGCCCGCGCTCGGTGGGGCCGGCTACCGCGTGATCGTGCCGTATCTGCGCGGGTACGGCACGACGCGCTTCCTGTCACCCGACACCAAGCGCAGCGGGCAGCAGTCGGCGCTGGCCACCGACGCGATCGCGCTCATGGACGCGCTCGGCATCGAGTCGGCGATCGTCGCCGGCTTCGACTGGGGCGCCCGGTCGGCCAACGTGGTCGCGGCGCTCTGGCCCGACCGGTGCGAGGCCCTGGTGTCGGTGAGCGGCTACCTGATCGGCAGCCAAGCCGCCAACGCCGCCCCGCTGCCGCCGACCGCCGAGCTCTCGTGGTGGTACCAGTTCTACTTCGCCACCGAACGGGGCCGGAAAGGCTACGACAGATACCGCCATGACTTCGCCAAGCTCATCTGGCGGACTGCGTCACCGAAGTGGACCTTCGACGAGGAGACGTTCGAGCGCAGCGCGGCGGCGTTCGACAACGCGGACCACGTCGACATCGTCATCGACAACTACCGATGGCGGCTCGGCCTGTCGCCCGGCGAGCCGCGGTACGAGGACCTCGAGCGGCAGCTCGCCACGGGTCCGATCATCACCGTGCCCACCATCACCCTCGAAGGCGACGCCAACGGCGCGCCCCACCCCGAACCAGATGCGTACGCGACGAAGTTCTCCGGCAAGTACGCCCACCGGACCATCTCCGGCGGCATCGGACACAACCTGCCGCAGGAAGCGCCTCAGCCGTTCGTCGAAGCCATCATCGACGTCGACGAGCTCAGGTGATCTGCACCGGGCGTCACTCGCTGCTCTCGAGGCCTGGAAGGCTCCACAGAACCCGAGGGTGGTGCACCAGTCGGCCGGTACGCTGTGCTCGTCCGCGCGAGGTGGCGAGGGCAGTTCCTGGGAGAGGTCCTCCGAGTCAGGGGCGGTGGTCACGCCCAGTGGTCAGGCGGCCCCCCGCCTCCGCGGCCGGGGCCGCGAGTGCGAGGCGTTGGATGGGCTGCTGGCCACGGTGCGGGCCGGAGAGAGTCAGGTTCTGGTGGTGCGGGGCGAGGCCGGGGTCGGCAAGACCGCGCTCCTGGACCTCCTGGACTTCGGGGAGATCCTCGCCCAGGAGCAACAGGCCATCACCGGCCAGCCAGTCGACCCGCCGGCGGCTGACGCGCGGCCGCAACTTGTGACGTGAGGAGCCAGAACTTGCACGACAGCGGGGACCGAGAGCACGAACGACTCTGGAGCATCGCTGGTGAGTGGGCCACCGACGGTCATGTCGTCGGTGATCCGCCCGTGCCCGTCAAAGGCACCGACACCTATGAGGTGCTCGCCGGCGGGTACTTCCTCGTGCATCACGTGGCTGTGACCGTCGGTGACCAGGAGGTTCGAGCCATCGAAGTGATCGGGGAACCGGCGTCCGATGGCGGTGGGTTCCTGGCACGGTCGACCATCAAGGGACTGCCGAAGTCATGCGGGTGACGGTCGACGATGACGGCGTGTTCCACTTCACGGGCGGTCCAGAGGTTGCTGCCGCGGCCCAGCCGGCCGACGCGAGGACCGCACGCGTGCGTTCGACCCTTAGCGTGGCGTCCGATTGTCGCTCGATGACAGCGCTGTGGGAACGGTCCGAAGACGGCCACAGCTGGGAGCCATGGATGATCATCATGTTCACCCGCAAGCAGTGATCGTGGCCACCGTGGCGAAATGCAGTTCTGGCCCCGGCACCGCGGAGTGGACCTCCCGGCGGGGCATGCCGCGTGGGAGTAGAAGTCGGCCAAGCGATAACACCGCTGCTCAAGGATTCCTTCTGCCTGGGTGTGACCAGGAGGGGAGAGCCACGCCATCCCGTCTATGTCCCCTACGTCCCCCAGTCCGTTGCTCCCATCCCGTATTGAGGTCTGTGTTGGCGCAGCCGGTGGCACGGACTTACTGCGCTTTGCTGAGTTCCTCCACGTACTTGGGAAGGCGGGTCTCGAAGTCGATGATCTTGGCCCAGGTTGGCGTGATACGAATGAGCACCATTTGCTTGTAGAGACCGCGTGCTCCGGCTTCCCATTCCGGCATGCGTTCGTCTCCAACAAATCTTCGGGCGGCCTTGATGAATTCGTCAGGTACGCCATCGACGGTCTCGAGTGCCGCCTCGCCCCGTACCAGCAGGATGTTAGGTGGAAAGTCTTCAGTGTCGATCGTTAAAGCCACCTTCGGATTGGCGGAGAGGGCTTTCACCTTCGGGGCGATAGGGGGAGAACCCATGACGAAGACGTCGCCGTTCCAGATGAAGCCGATGGGGATGACCCGTGGTGTGCCATCCTTTGCGGTGTAGGCAAGGCGGGCGTGAATTGGCGCTTGGATCAGTTCTTGCGCCACCCGATCATTCATGAGCGCGCGGATCTCTTCCTGGTTCATCTTAAAACCCCCGTTCGTTCCTTGGGATGAGCCTGTTGCTTCGTACCGACAATTTCGGTGATCAACCCTGAACTCCTGACCGGCCCGGAGCGTCCGGGAGCCTGGGGTCGTTTCGCGTGGCTCGCGGCGAGGCATGGCTACGTCGATCAGGCGCACCTGACCCGCGACTTTCGCCGCCTGGTCGGTGCCTCGCCGGGCGTGTTCGTGGCACGGACCGAGCGAGAGTACGGGCTGCATCACGACGATGCCGCTGGTTTCCCGCTCTTGGGTGTGGAGCAAGGTCGCACCGCCGTGTGACCGGAAGGAGCAACGGTCGTGGTGGCACTGAGCGCGTAGCCGGTATCTCGAGTCCCGGGACCGTGGGGGTCGACTGGCGAAGCGTCGAGGCCATCACACGGGCAGGGACTGGTCGGTGTGGAACACGTTGCCCGGGTCGTACTTCGCCTTGACCCGGACCAGTCGGGGGTAATTGGTGCCGTAGTAGGCCTCGGCCCAGTTCTCGAGGTCCGGGTCGGCGAAGTTCTGGAACACGCGCCCGGACCCCCACGGGTGCACGGTCGACCACGACTGGCCAACCCATCGGTGGGCCGCGGCCTTCGCGGTCGCAAGTGCCTCCGGGTCGAGAACCGCGGCGTGCTTGAGCTGGAAGTGCTCCTTGCGGTGGACGAACGCGGTGGCGTCCGGCGGCACCCGGTTGTACGCGCCGCCCCAGGGCATGAAGTCGAGCTCCCGCTCCTCGCCCGTGGTGCGCCCGGCCGCGAGGTGCGCGACCAGCGCGGCGAGCGCGTCGGCCGGCAGCGGCCGCCGGAAGAACTCCGTCCTGGCGACTAGGTGGCGCGGGACCGTCACGTCGTCGGGTTCCGGGATCGCGGTGGCCAGGTCGACCTCCCCGACCTGGGCCCAGAACCGGCGTGTCTCCGCAAACGACATCCGCCGCTGCGCAACGGCGGTGGGGTCCCGATCGACCAGGGCGGCGAGCTGGTCGGCCACCGTCGACGCCTCGCCCTCCGACCCGCGCACCGCGGCGTAGACGTCGACCGCCGGGGGCCGGTCCACGTCGGCGGCAGCGGTCACCTTCAGGCTCGCCGCCAGCTCGTCGGGCGCGAACGGCGCCCACGCCTGCCACCCGCCGATGACCGCGGCTGCGTCGCGGAACGGCCAGGAGAGGTGCACGTTGGTCACGTCGGGCGCCGGGACCGTGCGGAACACGAGCGACGTGACCACGCCGAAGTTCCCGGTCCCAGCCCCCCGCAGCGCCCAGAACAGGTCGCTGTCGTGGTGCTCGTCACACACCACGACACGGCCGTCGGCGAGGACGACCTCCGCCGCCACCAGGCGGTCCGACGTCACCCCGTAGCTCCGGCCGAGGATCCCGAGCCCGCCCCCGAGTGTCAGGCCGGCGATGCCCACCGGCGGGCAGCTGCCGCCCGGGATGGTGCGGCCGCCGGCCGCGAGCGCGTCGTAGACGGCGCCTAGGCGGGCTCCCGCGCCGACGGTCGCCAGCTCACCGTCGATCGACAGGGCGCGCATGGCTGACACATCGACGACAACCCCGCTGGTCGAGGAATGCCCTGCGAAGCAGTGGCCGCCGCTGCGGATGGCGGGCTCGAGCCCGTGGGCGGCGAGGAACGCGAGTGTCTCCACGACATCCGCGGGAGCGGCGCAGAGCACGACCGCCCTCGGCAGCGGGTCGTGGTAGCGGGCGTTGAACGGCCGGGGAAGGCGAGCGAAGGCCGGCGAGCCAGGAACGGCGACCTCTCCTGCGATCGCCCTCTCGAGCGGCCCCCAGCCGGGTCCGCCGGCCGACCCGACGTCGGTGCCGCTCACGTCGCCGCCGATCTGCCGCCGCCCGGGGTGAGCATCCGCTGCATTCGCCCTTCCTTCGCTCGATCCTGACGCAGCTTCGCTCCCGCGGGCGCGGTGCGTCTTGTACGAATGTCCCGGAATCCCCGATGCCGTGCGGGACACTGCTGACAGGCGACACCGGAGTCCCTGATCCGCCGGCGCTTGGCGGCGATCACGCGGTCGCGCTCGTCCCGATCCGACCGCGACATGATCGTCCGGTCTGCGCAAGACGCGCGACCACCGCGACTGAGCGCGCTATGGGTAGGCCGCAGATTCGAGTCCTGCCGGGGGCACCGCGAAAGTGCTGGTTAGGGGCCTTGCAGCTCGGCCGCAATCGCGTCACGATCAAGTATTCGTCGCGGAGTTGGAGCGTCATGCCCAAGCATCAGCGGGTTCACGGGCTCGTCGCCGGTCCTAGCGAGCACGTGTACAAACAGCAGGAGAGTCCATGGGTGGAGCGCTGGCCGACGAGCTGTTCCAACGCTGATGATCATGTCCTTGATCCATGGGTTGGGCAATGATCGGTCTACGCCCGCGTGACGCGCCCGCGGCCGTAGAGTCGGCGCCGATCGAAGATGCCAGAACGAGACGAACCGCACGTTGATGATGGCGACGACGTGGAGCGGCTGGTCCGTCTCGGGCCGAAGGAGCTGACCTGGCCGCAGGTCTGCGCGCGGGCGGGGGTAAGCCACGAGGTGGCGGATCCGCTCTGGCGGGCCTTGGGCTTCCCGGACATACCGCCGGAGGAGTCTGCCTACAGCACGGACGACGTCCGGGCCCTACGAATCGCCGCCGACGGCATCGAATCGGTCCGAGGCGATCACCGTCGCGCCGCGCTCGACGCGATCGTCCGCGAGGCGCGAATGGTCAGCTCCCACATGAGCCGAATCGCGGAGATCGAGGTCGAGTCGATGGCGGAGCTGGCCGCGCTCGGGTTGCGCGGGCGGGTCCTCGCCGAGGCCGCGGAGCGCGGTGTGCAGCACTCCGACCTTGGTTGGGTCCTCCTCTACGCGTTCCGTCGCCGGCTCGAGGACGCACTCCGACGCCGCACGACCCTGGAAGCAGGCGACCAGCCGACTCTCGCGGTGGGATTCGTGGACCTCGTCGCGTTCACCCGCACGAGCAGTTCCATGCAGACAGACGAACTCGGACGACTGCTGGGCCGCTTCGAGGCGCTCGCCTCCGACGTCATCACGGAGGCGGGCGGCATGGTCGTCAAGCTCATCGGTGATGAGGCGATGCTGGTCTTCCCCACCGCCGACCAAGCGGCTCAGGGCGCGATCGAGCTCGTCGACGCCTGCGCCGCAGGCGACTTGCCCTCGGCTCGCGCGGGCTTGTCGCTCGGCCAGGTCCTTGCCCGCGGAGGCGACTACTTCGGCCGCGCGGTCAACCTGGCGAGCCGCCTAGTCGACGTCGCCCCGCCCGACACCGTGCTCGTTGATGACGCCTTCCGGGAGGCGATCGGCGGCACCATGACGCTCGTGATCGAGCCGCAGAGACCCAAGCGGCTAAAGGGCCTCGGTAGCGTGCACGTCTTCCGCCTCCGCTCAACAGGCGGCTAGTGATCTGACCGCTCTGGTTGGGGGGTCGCGTCCACCACGTCGGTGGTCGGGCCCGTTTTCATCGGGGGCATGGCAGAACGAGTGCGTGTGCGGCGTCTCAGCGACGCCGAGGGTCGAGAGCTGCAATGGATCGTGCGCCGGGGCGGCAAGTCGGACCGATCGATTGTGAAGTGGCGGCGAGCGATGGTCGTGCTGGCCTCCGTGGGCGGCAACGACGTGTCGACCATCGCCCGGCTGGTGCAGACCTCGCCCGATCGGGTCCGAGAGATGATTCATCGGTCCAACGATTTAGGGATGCGGTCGCCGGACCCTCACTGGGCGGGTGGCCGTCCCCGCCACATCACGACGACTGATCGCGAGTTCATCGTCGAGACGGCCAAGACCCGCCCAACGAAGCTGGGCCTGCCCTTCACGCACTGGTCGGTCCGCAAGCTCGCCGACTATCTGGGGTCGCAGAAGGGCCCGAAGGTGCGCATCGGTCGAGAGCGGCTCCGCCAGATCCTCGTGTCGGAGGGCATCACCTTCCAACGGACCAAGACGTGGAAGGAGTCACCCGACCCGTTCAAGGAGGAGAAGTTGACCCGCATCGAGTGGTGCCTGGACCACGCCCGGGACCGCACGTTCGCGTTCGACGAGTTCGGGCCGTTGACGATCAAGCCTGAGGGAGGGACGTGCTGGGCTCCCGAGGGCCACCCCCAGCGGCTCCGGGCGAACTACCACAAGCCGCACGGATCCCGGCAGCTGTTCGCCTGCTACGCGATCGGCGCCGACCAGCTCTGGGGACGGATCGAGCCGGCCAAGGGCTGGTGCCCGACGCTGCGGGCGTTGCAGTCGATCCGGACACGCCTCGATGACGACCAGCCGATCTACGTGATCCTCGACAACCTGAACCATCACAAGAACGCCTCCGTGCGCCAGTGGTGCGCCGACAACAACGTTGAGCTCGTGTTCACCCCGACCTACGCGTCATGGGCGAACCCGATCGAGGCCCCCTTCGGGCCGCTACGCCAGTTCGTCCTCGCCAACAGCGACCACCCCGACCACCTCGCCCTCGCGAACGCCATCCGCGCCTACCTCCGCTGGCGCAACGCCCATACCCGCGACCGCAAGATCCTCGAAGCCGAACGACGCCACCGTGCCCGCACCCGCAGCGAGCAGCAACGACGATGGGGCCGCACCCGACGTGCCGCATAACGCGCGAACATTTGTGGTCAGAGCACTAGCCGCCACGGCTGAGGCGACTTCGCGGGTGCGGATCGGGCTGATGGTCGCCGGAACACGCACCGCCACCCGGCTCCAGCACTGATCTGGAATGAGGCCCAGAGCCGCGCCACCGTCTTCCTGACCGTGCTGTCGGCGTCGATCATCGCGCTGGCCCTGGCCGCCGACCGACCGGCACCCCGCCGTCGCCCGGCCGCTCGACCTCCTCCCCGACGACCCCGACGCGCCCCTTCCCGTGCTGGCCGCCGCCGTCGGGCTCTCGCCCAGCCGGGAGACCACCTGGTCCGGGACCAAGTCGGTATCCCCTTACGCACCTACCCGCGCTTGGTCCGGTTCCTCATCGCCGCCGAAGCCCCTCCGCGGGCCATCGCTCACGGACGCCGCCCACCGCGCCGGCTTCGCGGATGTCGCCCACCTTCATCGCACCTTCCGCCATCACTTCGGGCTCCAACCCGGTCCGCTACTCCGTGCCGTGGAGTGGGTCACGGCATAGCCGCTCAGTTCAAGACGCCGAGGACACCGTCGGTCGGTGCCAGAAGCGGGTTGAACGACCATCCTTGTCATCCCCCGGCCAGGGGTGCGAGTTCGACCGTTGGGCGCGGCGCCGACCGGACGCCGCCGATCAGGCGTCCGCGGACGCCGCACCAGCAGCGCCAGTCGAGGACCGGGCCGTCGTCGGTTGTGCGTAGCCCCTCGACGCAAGACCAGTCGAGCAGCACCGGGCGGTCGTGGCCATGACAGTGGACTGCGAACATTGGCGTACCTTCTTGTCTTGTCGCTCTGTCATCGGGATGTTGGCGGTCATGCCCGCTAAGCGCGTCAGTGGCCTCTGGCACAGGAGCGGCGCGCCCGCTCGAGCGTCATTGGGAAGCTCCGCATCAGACCGTCGATCAGCTGACGGGCGGGCGGCGATCGATCCAGGGTTGGGCGAGCTCGAGGGTGTGAGCGACCTGGAGCAGGAGGTCTTCGCGCCATGGCGCCGCGACGATCTGGACGCCGACGGGCAGGCCGGTGGCGTCGTCGTGGTGGATGGGGACGGAGATCGCGGGCTGGCCGGTGACGTTGAACAGGGACGTGAACACGGCCATCGGGTAGCTGTTCAGCAGCGCCATCAGGGGATCGTCGTCGGCACCTGCTCGCAAGGCACCGACCGGGGGCGGGAGGCAGGCCATGGTGGGCGTCACGAGCAGATCGAAGCCGGCGACGAACGCTTGGACGATGCGCCGCGAGAACTGTTGGGTCGTCTTCACAGCTTCTGCGTAGGTCCACGAGTCGATGGCTCGGGCGGCGTCACGCAGGGCCCGGTTGTGGGGCTCGACTCGGCTCGGGTCCGCGAGGGCGATCCCGGCGCCGCCGACGTTCCAGGTGTTCGTGAAGGCAGCGATGAGGATGTCGGTGGGGGGTCGGGGACGGGGGGCGTCGACGGCGTGGTGGCCGGCCGATTCGAGCGTCCGAAGTGTGGCGTTGACCGCGGTGGCGCACGCCGGGTCCGCGCTCAGTCCGTCGATCGGGGGGTCGGTGA
>JBKPRV010000262.1:0-5055 GCA_046734715.1 Actinomycetota bacterium
TCCCCCTGTCGGGCGCGGTGGCCGAGCCTGCCTACCCGCTCAACCTCACCATGCCCGCGTCGGTCAGCGGCGAGGTCATCGGCGGGCCGGGCACCATCGGGAACATCCACGGGACGGTGACGCTCGACTATGCGGGTCAGCGCGCCCGGGAGGACACCCGGTTCATCATCGTGTCGGGCGATGTCCTGCTGGGCGAGAACGGGGGCCATGTCAACCATAACGACGTGCGGCTCTCGCTCGACGGCATCCAGCTGGAGCGCGCGCAGCCGGCGCCCCACTACGTCGGGGACCGGTTCGCCGCCGGGGCGACCGCATCCGCCACGTGGGTGTTCGTGGCCCCGGTCGAAGGCAAGCAGGGGGCACTGCACTTCGGCGGCCAGTCCCCGCCCGAGAACCCGTCGGGTCCGTTCACCGTCCCGGACCTGCCCTGACGATCACCGGCCGAGGCGTCCGTCCGTGGCACCGTCGCCACGGCCGGACGCCGATGGCGCGTCGAGGCGCCGGGAGTCTGCGGCGATGGGCAGACCGACGCGAGGCTTCTTCGGTCGGGGACGGCGGCCGGCGGGCGACCGGCTCCCGCCCGGCCAGTACGACACCGGGGCCGACTGGCCGGTGCTGAGCGCCGAAGTCACGCCCCGTCTCGACACCGCCGGCTGGACCTTCACGGTCGACGGCCTGGTCGAGCGGCCCACCACCTGGACGTGGGACGAGATCCATGCGCTGGCGCCGTCGTCGTACTCCGGCGACATCCACTGCGTGACCACGTGGTCCAAGCTCGACGTCACCTTCGCCGGGGTGTCGGTCGACACGCTATTGGACGTCGCCCGGCCGCTCCCCGAGGCCCACTTCGTCCTGGCCCGCTCGCACACCGGCTACACGACCAACCTGCCCCTCGCCGACGTCACCGGGGGCAAGGCGTGGGTGGTCTGGGACTACGAGGGCCGCGCCCTGCCGGCCGAGCACGGCGGCCCGGCCCGCCTGCTGGTGCCCCACCTCTACTTCTGGAAGAGCGCCAAGTGGGTGTCGGGGTTGGCCCTGCTGGCCGAGGACACCCCCGGGTTCTGGGAGGTCAACGGCTACCACGACCGGGGCGATCCCTGGCTCGAGCAGCGCTACCAGGGTGACTGAGCCGCCCCGGCCGTCCCGGCCGCCCACCCAGACCGGCTGGCAGGCCGCCACCGTCGTCGACGTGCGCCAGGAGACCGCCAGCGCCAAGACGTTCCGCCTGGCGCTGGAGCGCCCCGGCCCGTTCCGAGCCGGCCAGCACTACGTGGTGCGGCTCACCGCCCCCGACGGCTACACCGCCTCGCGCTCGTACTCGGTGGCCTCGGCCCCCGACGACGGCGGCGGCGAGATCGAGCTGACGGTGGAGCTGCTGGAGGACGGCGAGGTGTCTGGCTACCTGCACGAGGTCGTCGAGCCGGGCGACCGGCTGGAGGTGCGCGGCCCGGTCGGCGGCTGGTTCACGTGGGACGCCGACACCCCCGCGCTCCTCGTCGGAGGCGGATCGGGTGTGGTGCCGCTGATGTCGATGCTGCGGCTGGCCCGGATGCGCCGTCGGGAGGACCTGATCCGCCTGGTGGTGTCGGTGCGCTCGCCCGCGGACCTCTACTACGCCGACGAGCTACCGGGGCCCGAGGCCCGGGTCGTCTACTCCCGCGAGGCCCCGCCCGGCGAGCCCCGGCCCCCGGGGCGGTTGACGGCCGAGGACCTGTTGCCGGCGCCCGATCGCCGGACCACCACCTACCTGTGCGGGTCCGCGGGGTTCGTGGAGGCCGCCGCGCGGCTGCTGGTCGAGGTGGGCGTGCCCGTGGAGCGCATACGCGTCGAGCGCTTCGGTCCGAGTGGGTAGGTGACGGCGTAGAGTCGCAACGTGCCGTACGTCTACGCCTTCGATCACCGTCATCCGCGGCCGCCGATGGACATGAAGGAGCTGCTGGGCGGCAAGGGCGCCAACCTCGCCGAGATGACCTCGGTGCTGGGGCTGCCCGTGCCTCCCGGGTTCACGATCACCACCGACGCGTGCCGCGACCACATGCGCTCCGGCTGGCCCAAAGGCCTGACCGACGAGGTCGCCCGCCACGTCGGCCGGGTGGAGAAGGCGATGAAGCGCCGCCTCGGCGACCCGTCCGACCCCCTCCTCGTCAGCGTGCGCTCGGGCGCCAAGTTCTCCATGCCCGGCATGATGGACACGGTCCTCAACCTCGGCCTCAACGACCGCAGCGTGAAGGGCCTGGCGCTGGTCACCTCGGACGAGCGGTTCGCCTACGACTCGTACCGCCGCTTCATCGCCCTGTACTCGCGCATCGTGCTGCGCCTGGACGGCGAGGCGTTCGACGCCGAGCTCGACCGGGCCAAGCGCAACGCCAAGGTCGACAGCGACGCCGCCCTGCCCGCGGAGTCTCTGCGGGACCTGTGCGTCATCTACAAGAAGATCGTCAAGGAGCGCACGGGCCGGGCCTTCCCCCAGGACCCCCAGCGCCAGCTGCGGGGCGCCATCGAGGCCGTGTTCGCCTCGTGGGACAGCCCCCGGGCGCGGGCGTACCGCGAGCGGGAGAAGATCCCGCACGACCTCGGCACCGCGGTCAACGTCCAGGTCATGGTGTTCGGCAACCGCGACGACGACTCGGGCACCGGCGTGGGCTTCACCCGCAACGCCGCCACCGGCGAGGACAGGCCCTACGGCGACTTCCTGGTCAACGCCCAGGGCGAGGACGTGGTGGCCGGCATCCGCAACACCCTCAACCTCGACGACCTGGGCCACCACTTCCCGGGGGTCAAGGACGAGCTGCTGGCCATCTTCGCCAAGCTCGAGGCGCACTACCGGGACATGTGCGACACCGAGTTCACCATCGACCAGGGCAAGCTCTGGATGCTGCAGACCCGGGTGGGCAAGCGCACCGGCCGGGCCGCGCTGCGCATGGCGGTCGACATGACCAACCAGCGGCGCCGGGGTTGGAAGATCACGCGCCCGGAGGCGCTGCAGCGCATCACCGAGGAGCACGTAGAGCAGGTCCTGCACCCCCAGTTCGCCTCGTCCGACATGCAGGTCATCGCCACCGGCCTGGCGGCGTCGCCGGGGGCGGCCGTGGGTCAGGCCTACTTCACGGCCGACGACGCGGCCGCGGCGGCGGCCGCGGGGGCCAAGGTGATCCTCGTCCGCAGCGAGACCTCGCCCGAGGACGTGCACGGCATGCAGGCGTCCGAGGGCATCCTCACCGCCCGCGGGGGGCTGGTCAGCCACGCGGCCGTGGTGGCCCGCGGCTGGGGCATCCCGGCGGTGGTGGGCGCCGAGGGCGTCAAGATCTCCGGCAAGTCGTTCACGGCCGGGGGCGCGACGGTCAAGGAGGGCGACGTCATCTCCCTCGACGGCAGCACGGGCCAGGTGGTGCTGGGCGAGGTCGCGCTGTCCTCGTCGGAGGCGCCTCCGGAGCTGGAGACGCTGCTGGGCTGGGCGGACACCATCCGCCACGGCCGGAACCCGCGCCGCGCCCGGCTGGCCGTGCGGGCCAACGCCGACACCGGGGCCGACGCGGCCAAGGCCCGGGAGCTGGGCGCCGAGGGCATCGGCCTGTGCCGCACCGAGCACATGTTCCTGGGCGACGACCGGCTGCCGATCGTGCGGGAGATGATCCTGGCCGACACGCCCGACGGCGAGGCGGCGGCGCTGGAGAAGCTGCGGGCCGCCCAGCGCGAGGACTTCGTGGAGATCCTGGAGGCGATGGACGGCCTGCCGGTGACCATCCGGCTGCTCGATCCACCGCTGCACGAGTTCCTCCCCAGCGTGGAGGAGCTGCAGGTCAAGGAGGCGACGGGGTCGCTCAGCAAGGAGGACGAGCGGCTGCTCGCCGCGGCCCGGCTGTGGAGCGAGCAGAACCCCATGCTCGGCACCCGCGGCGTGCGCTTGGGCGTCATCAAGCCCGGTCTCTACGCCATGCAGGTGAGGGCGGCCATGGAGGCCGCCCTCGACCGGGCCAAGGCCGGGGGCAAGCCCGTGGTGGAGATCATGATCCCGCTCACGGTCAGCCGGGCGGAGATGGTCGAGGCCCGCGGCTGGGTCACCGAGGCGATCTCCGAGGCCCTGAAGGGGTCGCGCCGCAAGCTCGACGTCACCATCGGCACCATGATCGAGACGCCCCGCGCCGCGATCCGGGCCGACGAGATCGCCGAGGTGGCCGACTTCTTCAGCTTCGGCACCAACGACCTGACCCAGATGACCTTCGGCTTCTCGCGCGACGACGTGGAGTCCCGGCTGATGCCTGCGTATCTCGAGCGGGGCCTGCTGCGGGCCAACCCGTTCGAGACGGTGGACGTCGGGGGCGTGGGCGCGCTGGTGGAGCTGGCGGTCGAGCGGGGCCGGAGCACCAACCGCAAGCTCAAGCTCGGGGTGTGCGGCGAGCAGGGCGGCGACCCCGCGTCCGTGGCCTTCTTCCAGAAGGTCGGGCTCGACTACGTGTCCTGCTCACCGTTCCGGGTCCCCGTGGCCCGGCTGGCCGCGGCCCAGGCCATCGTGGGGGCGACCGCATCCGACACCCGCTAGCGGAGTTCGGCGATCCCCCTCCGGCTCGTTACACTGCTTTTCAAACCGGAGGGGAGTAGCCCCCGATGTGATCATCGTCAGGACGGCTTCGGCCCGGTGATCACAGCCCCCGTGGCGGGCGAGACCTTCGGCTGGAAGTCCAAGGTGGCATACAGCCGGAGGTAACTGGTGATCCCGTCCCTCGCCGTTTTGGCGTCCGAGTCTTCTTCGGACGGCAACTTCGCGAGCTTCCACGTCCCGCTCTGGGCCTGGTTCGCGTTCCTGGCCTTCGTGACGACGCTGCTCATCGGCGACCTGCTGATCGTCCACCGCCGGCCCCACGCCCCGACCACCAAGGAAGCCGCCATCGAGTCGGCGGTGTGGATCGGCATCGGCGTGGCCTTCACCGGGGTCATGTTCTGGTGGCACGGCGGCCAGGCCGCCACCGAGTACATCTCGGGCTACCTGATCGAGAAGAGCCTCAGCGTCGACAACGTGTTCGTGTGGGCGCTGATCATGAGCTACTTCGCGGTGCC
>JBKPRV010000263.1:0-3331 GCA_046734715.1 Actinomycetota bacterium
GCCCTGTCGGCCGCGGCCGCGGGCGGCGGTGGCGGCGGAGGCGCCGATCCGCCCGGCCGCGGCTCGTCCGGGCCCACCCGCTGGCGGAGGCTGGCGTCGTAGAGCGCCCGCCGGCCGGGGTCGCTCAGCTCGTGGTACGCGAGCGCGACCTGCCGGAACCGCTCCCCCGCCGCGTCGGCGTCGGCGGGGTTGGTGTCGGGGTGGTGGTCCCGGGCGCGTCGCCGGTACGCCTGGCGGATCTCGTCGGGGGTGGCGTGCGTGGCGACGCCCAGCACTTCGTAGTGGGTCACTCCCCGATAGGAAACCTCAGATCACCGGCCGGTCGCTCCTCGTAGTCGGTCGGTGCCTCGATGGCGATCGGCGCGCCGACGTCGGAGAAGCTGATCGAGACGACCGCGCCGGTCACCGGCAGGACGTCCGGATCGTCGATGCCGCAGAACGCATCAGCTGCAACCGCTGGTGCTTCCGCACGACGGGCAGGCGTGGCACGACCCGGCCCGCTGCATCTGCACGCCGCACTGCATGCAGTACGGGGCGTCGGCGTGGGAGGCCGCGGGGGGCTTGATGGCCGGTGAGGTCTGGGCCCGGGCCCGCGTCTCGGCGTCGGTCACGCCGGCCCGCTCCAGCAGCGACGGCTCCTTGGGGGCGCGGCTGGTGTCGAACAGCGTGGGCGACGACGAGTCGATCGACGGCGGATCGGCCGGCACGTCCTGGCCCTGGCTCGTCTGGACGACCGTCTCCTCCACGCCCGGCAGCGTGGGCTGGGTGCGCTCCCCCGTGGTGAGGATGCCGAGCTCTGCCCGCTCCTCATAGCTGAGGTAGTTCACGGCCAGCCGCCGGAAGATGTAGTCGAGGATCGACGTGGCGATGCGCAGGTCGGCGTCGTCGGTGATGCCGGCCGGCTCGAAGCGGGTGTTGGTGAACGCCTCGATGTAGTGGCGCAGCGGGACCCCGTACTGGAGGCCGTAGCTGACCGAGATCGAGAAGGCGTCCATGATCCCGGCCAGGGTGGAGCCCTGCTTCGACACCCGCAGGAAGATCTCGCCCGGCCGGCCGTCCTCGTACTCGCCGATCGTGACGAAGCCCTTGCAGTCGGCCACCCGGAACTCGAACGTCTTCGACGTGCGATTGCGGGGCAGCTTCGCCCGCACCGGCACCTTGATGATCTTCTCGACCACCTGGGTGGCGACCTCGGCGGGCGTGGCGCCGGGCTGGGGGTCGGCGGCCGACTCCTTCTTGGCCGTCGACAGCGGCTGGCCCACCTTGCAGTTGTCGCGGTAGATGGCGATGGCCTTCACGCCCATGCGCCAGGCGTCGATGTGGAGCTTCTCGACCTCCTCGACCGTCGCCTCCTCCGGCATGTTCACCGTCTTGGAGATGGCGCCCGAGATGAAGGGCTGGACCGCCGCCATCATCTTCACGTGGCCCGAGTAGTGGATGCCGTTCTCGCCCATCGAGCAGGCGAACACGGGCAGGTGCTCGGCCAGCAGGTGGGGCGCCCCCACGATCGACTTGTGCTCGTCGATGTAGGCGACGATGTCGTCGATCTCGCCCGGGCCGTAGCCCAGCTGCTCGAGGGCGCGGGGCACGGTCTGGTTGACGATCGACATCGTGCCGCCGCCCACCAGCTTCTTGAGCTTCACCAGGCCGAGGTCGGGCTCGATGCCGGTGGTGTCGCAGTCCATCATCAGGCCGATGGTGCCGGTGGGGGCCAGCACCGAGGCCTGGCTGTTGCGCACGCCGTAGCGTTCGCCGAGCTCGCTGGCCATGTCCCAGCTCTCCTGGGCGGCCGAGAGCAGGTCGGGCGGGACCAGCTCCTCGTCGATGCGGGCCGCGGCCTGCTGGTGCTGGCGGAGCACCCGCAGCATGTGCTCCCGGTTGTCGGTGAAGCCGGCGAAGGGGCCCATGCGTGAGGCGGTGCGGGCCGACACCTCGTAGGCGTGGCCGGTCATGAGCGAGGTCACCGCGGCGGCGTAGGCCCGGCCCCCGTCGCTGTCGTAGGGCAGGCCCAGCGCCATGAGCAGGGCGCCCAGGTTGGCGTAGCCGATGCCCAGCTGGCGGAAGCGCCGAGAGGTGTCGGCGATGCCTTCGGTCGGGTAGTCGGCCCGGCCTACCAGGATCTCCTGGCCCGTGAAGAGGACCTCGATCGC
The DNA here is from genome assembly GCA_046734715.1 of Actinomycetota bacterium. Taxonomy (GTDB): domain Bacteria; phylum Actinomycetota; class Acidimicrobiia; order Acidimicrobiales; family VFJN01; genus ZC4RG19. The sequence continues at coordinate 2,151 of JBKPRV010000263.1, forward strand.
ATGGCGGAACCCGTCCACGTCGAAGCTCTCGTCGATGTTGAGGAACTTCAGCAGGTTGAGGCTGGCGAGGTTGCAGGCCGAGTTGTCGAGGTGCATGTACTCGCTGCACGGGTTGGACCCGTTGATGCGCCCGGTGTTGGCGGCCGTGTGCCAGTGGTTGATGGTGGTGTCGAACTGCATGCCGGGATCGGCGCAGTCCCAGGTGGCCTCGCAGATCTGGCGGAACAGGTCCCGGGCCTTGAGCGTGCGGACGACGTTGCCGGTCGTGACCTCACGCAGGCTCCAGTCGCCCCCGTCCACCACCGCCTGCATGAACTCGTCGGTGACCCGCACCGAGTTGTTGGCGTTCTGGTACTGGATGGAGTGGCTGTCGCGGCCGTCGAGGTCCATGTCGAAGCCGGCCTGGGCCAGCACCCGGGCCTTGCGCTCCTCGAGCGCCTTGCACCAGATGAACTCCTCGACGTCGGGGTGGTCGATGTCGAGGATGACCATCTTGGCGGCGCGCCGGGTCTTGCCGCCCGACTTGATGGTCCCGGCCGAGGCGTCCGCGCCCCGCATGAAGCTGACCGGGCCGGAGGCGGTGCCCCCGCCCTTCAGCAGCTCGACCGAGCTGCGGATGCGGGACAGGTTCACGCCGGCGCCCGACCCGCCCTTGAAGATGATCCCCTCCTCCCGGTACCAGTTCAGGATCGAGTCCATGGCGTCGTCGACCGAGAGGATGAAGCAGGCGCTGGCCTGCTGGGGCACACCGGCCACGCCGATGTTGAACCACACCGGGCTGTTGAACGCCGCCTTCTGGGTGACCAGCAGGTGCTTCAGCTCGGCGTTGAACGCCTCGGCCTCGCTGTCGTCGACGAAGTAGCCGCCCTCGGTGCCCCACCGCGTGATCGTGTCGGCCACCCGGTCGATGACCTGGCGCAGCGACCACTCGCGCTCGGGGGTGCCGAGCGTGCCGCGGAAGTACTTCTGGGCCACGATGTTGGTGGCGTTCACCGACCACGTGGTGGGGAACTCCACGTCGAGCTGCTCGAAGGCCACCGACCCGTCCCGGAAGTTGGTGATCCGCGCGTCCCGGCGGTCCCAGTCCACCATCTCGTACGGATGGACGCCCTCGGTCGTGAAATGCCGGCGGATGCCGATGCCCGCCTGCTCGGGAGCGAGAGCCATGGTTCCTCCAGGAT
>JBKPRV010000264.1:0-8219 GCA_046734715.1 Actinomycetota bacterium
CCTTGGTGGTGGGCGGCTTGGTGGGCGTGGCCGTCGCCAACCGCGACGAGGAGCCCACGAGCCTGGCCGGCCTGGCCGCGGCGGCCATGCAGCAGCCGGGCGCCTCGGTGATCACGTTGGCCGCCAGCGACGACAACCGCGACGCCGCCCGGGTGGTGACCGACGGCTCGACCGGCTACATCGTGCTGGACGACCTGCCCACCCTGCCCGCCGGGCAGGCGTACCAGCTCTGGCGGCTGGACGAACCGACTCCCGTCTCGCTGGGCGTGATCGGCGACGGCCAGGCGCGGGTCGCCACGGTCGGGGTCCCCGCGGGCACCACCAGGCTCGCCCTCAGCACCGAGCCCGCGGCGGGCTCGGTGTCCCCCACCGGCGCCATCGTCGCCACCGGCACGCTCGCCTAGCGGCCTCGGGCGGCTAGCCCGCGGGGAGGGCGAGGAGGGTGAGGACGGCCATGTCGTCGGCGGGCTCGTCGTCCACGAAGCTGACCGCCTCCGCCTCGATGAGGCGGGCCAGGCCCGCGGCCGACAGGCCCTTGCCCTGGTACATCGCCTTGACGATGCCCTCCTCCCCGAACGCCCGCCGGCCGGTGCGCCGGTCGATGAGGCCGTCCGTGTAGCACACCAGGGCCTCACCGGGATCGAGGTGGACGACGCTGTCGGTGAGGCTCAGGTCCTGGGTGACGCCCAGCAGCGTGCCCGGCACGCCCACCGGATCGACCCGCCCCACGGCCCGGCTCACCAACGGGAGCGGATGGCCGCCCGAGCACAGGATGATGTCGACACCCTGCTCGGTGGGCTGCACCGCTCCCACCAGCACGGTGCAGAACCGGGGGCTGACCGGGACCCGGTCGTCGTCGACGACGTCGCGCTCGCTGTCGGCCCGCAGCAGCATCGCATTGAGGTGGGCGAGCACGGCCGAGGGCATCACCCCGCTCATGGCCGCCGAGCGGATGGTGTGGCGCACCAACCCGGTGGTGGCGGCGGCCTCGACGCCGTGGCCGCACACGTCGCCCACCGCGATGATCCACCAGTTGGCGTCGGCCTGGAAGGCGTCGTAGAAGTCGCCGCCCACGTCCATGCCCTGGCCGGCCGCCCGGTAGCGGGCGCCGAGCTCGATGCCGGGGATGTCCGGGAGCCGGGCCGGGAGCAGGCTGTCCTGCAGCGCCCGGGCCACCGCCGACTGCTCGTTGAACAGCCGCGCGTTGTCCACGATCACCGCCGCCCGCCGGGCGACGGCCTGGGCCAGGTCGATGTCGGGGTCGCGGAACGTGCGGCCGGGGCGGTTGCCGAACGCCAGCGCGCCCAGCATCCGGCCCCGCGCGTAGAGGGGGAACACGGCCACGCCGCCGTCGCCCACCTCCTCGATCAGCTTCCGGTCGGCGGTGTCCTCGAACAGCCGGGCCAGCATGGCCACGCCTCGGGCGCCCCGGATGATCGGCCGCCCGCTGGCCAGCGCAGTACCCAGCTCGCCCGCCCGCGCGAGGTCCCGCGGGATGCGCTGCGCGAGTCCGGTGAGCAGACCGACCTGCTCGGGATCGACGTGGGCGGCCCCCACTAGCGGGCGGGGCTTCGAGGCCGACTCGAGCATGCGCACGACGCACCAGTCGGCGATGCGCGGCACGGTCATCCCTGCGAGCTGGGCCAGGGCGGTCTCGATCTGCAGGCTGCTCGACAGGGCGGCGCTGAGCTCGTCGAGGAAGCCGAGGTGCTCCTGGGCCCGCTCGGCGGCGTCGGCCAGGCGGGCCCGGTCGAGGGCGAGGGCGCACTGGGCGGCCACGTCCTCCAGGAACTCGGCGTCGCCGTCGTTGAGGGGCACCTCCTCGGGGAAGCCGATCCCCATGACCCCGAAGGCGCGGCCGTCGCTGTCCCGCAGGGGCACGACCACGAAGGCGGGGTCGAACTCGAGGCCGGGGACCTCCATGGAGGGATAGCGCTCGACGCGGTCGGCCGGGGAGCGGACCACCACCGGCCGGCCGGTGCGCATGGCTTCGGCCCCCGGGAGCGGAGACGAGAGCGGGATGCGACCGAAGCGCTCGGCCACCACGTCGGCGGGGACGCCCGTGTCCCCCGCGATGACCAGCTCGTCGCCGGCATCGGACAGCACGTGCAGGGTGGCGGTGCGGCCCCGCAGCATGCCTACGGCCGCGTCGAGCGTCGCCGCCACGATGTCGAGCGGGCTGCGCAGCCGGTTGAACCCCTCGACCAGCCGGGCCAGGCGGGCGGTGGCGCCCAGCGAGCGGGTGGCGTCGACCAGGACACCGCCGGCCGCGGGCTGCGGGCTGCCTTCGGCGTCGAGCCCTCCGGCGGCGGGCGTCAGCGGGCGGATGCGCAGCACGGCCCAGCGGTCGCGGCCCGCCAACCGGACCGCCTCTTCCCGGGCGGCACCCCCGCCCAGCACGCTGTCCAGCGACTCCGCGGCCAGGGCGCGGCTGTCGGGATGGAGCGCGTCGAGCCAGCCGTCACCCTGCAGCCCGCTGGCCGGCAGCAGCGCGCCGGTCGGGCCGACCGCGTGCGCGTTCGTGCACCGGCCGTCGCCGGTCCACGAGAACAGCACCGCCGAGACGCCGCCCGGCACCGACCCGCTCTCCGGGTCGACCCCGACCGGTGACCCCGGTCCCGTGCCCCTTGCTGCCGCGTGAGGAGTCATGGGCAGCGAAAGTCTTGCACCCCTCTCCCCCGTCTGCGCACACGATCGGTGGTCATCGAGCGGAGCACGGTCGAGAAACCACGCACCGATATCGACTGCCCTCGCGCGTCAGACTGGCGCGATGGCCTGGACCCGCTTCTCTCTCGCCGGCGCGGCCGGCGTCACGCTCGACGCCGACGCGGTCCGCTACGGCCCCGGACTGCCGCCCGAGAGCGAGCTCAAGCTCCTGGGCCCGTTCTCCGGGCGCCGGCTGCTGGACCTCGGATGTGGTGCCGGAGCAGGCGCGGTCGCCATGGCCAAGGCCGGCGCGCGGGTCATCGCGGTCGACGACCAGGCGGCCAACCTGGCCGAGACCCGCGACCGGGCCGAGCGGGAAGGCGTACGGGTCGAGACCCACCACGGCCCGCTGGCCGAGCTGGCCTTCGTGCGGGCCGACACCATCGACGCCGCCGTGTCGGCCTACGGCCTGGCCACGGTGGACGACGTCGACCGGGTGTTCCGCCAGGTCCACCGGGTGCTGCGCACCGACCGGCCCTTCGTCTTCTCGCTGCCGCACCCCGCCTTCGTGATGCTCGACCCCGGCGGCACCGAGCCCATCCTCCGCCGGACCTGGTGGGACGCCACGCCGCCGCCCTGGTCGATGGCGGAGGGCCGGGCCGAGCCCGACCAGGTGTTCACGCTCACCGGCCTGTTCGCCAGCCTGGGCCGGGCCGGCTTCGCGGTGGACACCCTGCTGGAGCCCCAACCCGACCGCACGGTGGCGGGCGACACCTGGTCCGACGCCATGCGTTGGGTGCCCCCGACTCTCATCGTCCGCGCCCGCAAGCTCGGGACGTGAGTCGTGCAGTTGTCATAACGGCCTCGGCCTACAGTCCGCGCGGTGGGTCTCCACCGGCAACACGCGGCCTGGTTGCTCGGGCTCGAAGGCCTGGCCCTGCTCCGCTACGGGGGCCGGCGACGACGTCGGGGATGGCTTCCTCGAAGCACGGCTGGACGAAGTGCGCCGCATCGTCGACGCCGTCGACGGCGAGATGCCCCTGGTCGACATCGGCGACGTCTCCGTCCGCGACGGCTACGCCATCTGGGCGACGACCTACGACGGCGAGGACGATCCGCTCTTCGAGCCCGAGGTCGCGGCGATCCGGCCGTTGCTCGACGCCCTGCCCCTCGGGCGCATCGCCGATGTCGCCAGCGGCACCGGTCGCCACGCGGGCTACCTCGCCGAACGAGGGCACGAGGTGATCGCCTTCGATCTCACGGCCGAGATGCTGGCGCACGGGTCGGGCGCCCGGGTGCAGGCCGAGCTCCGCTCCCTACCACTGCCCGACGGCAGCGTCGACGCCGCCGTGTGCACGCTCGCCCTGACCCACCTGCCCGACCTCGGCGCCGCGTTCGGGGAGCTCGCCCGCGTGGTCCGACCGGGCGGCGCCATCGTCACGAGCGACATCCACGTGCTGTCGCTCTACCTCGGCGGGGTCGCGCATGCGGACGGCAAGCGGATGCCCGCCTCGCGCTGGTTCGCCAGCGACTACATCCGGGCTGCCGGCGCCGCCGGCCTCCAGATCCTGACCTGCCTGGAGCCTCGCTGGCCGGTCATGGCAGGAGGCGGCGGACCGCTGGCCCAGGCCTGGTGCCCGGTCGCGACCGCCGCCGCCTATCGCGAGGTGCCCGCCGCCATCGTGTGGTCCTTCCGCGTCGGCTAGTGCTCCTGCCGGCGGTCGGACCACCAGGCCAGCAGGCGGCGCTCGGCCTCCTCCTGGCCGAGCGGGCCTTCGTCGAGGCGGGCCTCCAGGAGCATGGTCAGCGCCTCGCCCACCTGGCGCCCGGGGCCGATGCCGAGCAGCTCCATCACCCGGTTGCCGTCGATGTCGGGCCGGATGGCGTCGAGCTCCTCCTGCTCCCTCAGCTCGGCGATGCGGGCCTCGAGCGCGTCCATCCGGGCCGCCAGCAGGCGGGCCCGGCGCTCGTTGCGGGTGGTGCAGTCGCACCGGGTGAGCTCGTTGAGGTCGTCCAGCAGGTCCCCGGCGTCGCGGGCATAGCGGCGCACCGCCGCGTCGGTCCACACCTCGTCCTGGTAGCCGTGGAAGCGCAGGTGCAGGAACACCAGGCGCTGCACGTCGTCGACCACATCGTTAGGGAAGCGCAGCTCCCTCAGGCGCTTGCGGGCCATGCGAGCCCCGACCACCTCGTGGTGGTGGAAGCTCACGCCCTTGGGGCCGATGGCGCGGGTGGCCGGCTTGCCCACGTCGTGGAGCAGGGCAGCCAGGCGCACCACCAGCCGCGGCGACGTCTTGGCGACCACCGCGATGGTGTGGGCCAGGACGTCCTTGTGGCGGTGGATCGGGTCCTGCTCGAGGCGCAGCGCCCGCAGCTCGGGCAGGAACTGGTCGGCCAGCTCGGTGTCGGCCAGGAACCACAGGCCCGCGCTCGGGTCCTCGACCACCAGCAGCTTGGACAGCTCGTCGCGGATGCGCTCGGCGGACACGATGCCGAGCCGGTCCCCCAGGGCCCGCACCGAGGCCACCAGGTCGTCGTCGGGCTTCAGCCCGTAGCCGGCGATGAAGCGAGCGGCCCGCAGCATGCGCAACGGGTCGTCGGAGAACGACACCTCGGGCGCCAGCGGGGTGCGCAGCACGCCCGCACCCAGGTCGGCGACCCCGTCGAACGGGTCGATGAGCTCGATGTCCGGCAGCCGCAGGGCCATCGCGTTGACGGTGAAGTCGCGCCGCGACAGGTCCTCGGCGACATCGGTGGCGAACACCACATGGGGCTTGCGCGAGTCCTCGCGGTAGGCCTCGGCCCGGTGGGTGGTGATCTCGAAGATGGTGTCGCCCTTGCGGGCCCCGATGGTGCCGAAGGCCTCGCCCTGGGACCACAGCGTGTCGGCCCAGCCCTCCAGCAACGCCCGGACCTCGGGGGGATGGGCGTCGGTGGTGAGGTCGAGGTCCGCGCCCTCACGCATGCGGCCAAGCACGAGGTCGCGCACGATCCCGCCCACGAGATAGAGCGAATAGCCGGACGCGCCGAACCGCTCGGCCAGGGGCCGGACGTCGTCGAGGATCGGCTGCAGCCGGGCGGGGATCACGACCGGCCAGGGTAGGTGACCTGGCGCCCGACCCCTTCGCCTTACCCGAGGCCTTCGATGGGCTGCGGCTCGGCGGACGGATCGAACGGGACCACGGTCTCCAGCACGCGCCGGGCATCCTCCTGGCGCCGCTCGAGCTGGCCCGAGTAGGCGGGGAAGCGCTGCCACATGGCCGGGCCGCCAGGCTGCGCCGAGATGACGGTCTCGGCGTCGTAGCCGATGGCAGAGTCCGTCACCTGCCGGAGCTTGCCCGGGAACTCGACATCGCGGCTCTCCTCCGAGTCGTCGGGATCGGGATCGAAGTACGGAGGAGGGTGCGGCTCGCCGTCCACGTCGGTGCAGACCCAGGCCCCGTCGACGCCGAAGGTGCCCGCCTCGGTGAGCACCTCCGCGGCGGCCCTGTTCTCGACTCCCCAGTCACCAGGTGGGCACCATCCCATCCCGGCATCAGCCCTCGACGTCGACCTCGGACGGCTCGTCGTCCGGGTCGAACTCGCCCACCGTCTCCAGCAGCTGCTGCGCCGTGGCCGGTGTGAGCGTGGTCTCGAACCACAGACCCACCTCTCCGGAGACGAGCGTCCCGGAGTAGACGTCGTCGTCCTGGTGGGCCACGCCGCTGAACCCCGCCACTTCCAGCGGGTCGCCGTCCTCGGTGTCCTCCTCGCTGAGGCACCCGGCGTCGATGGTGGCCACCTGGAGGTACTCGTCATCGCTCTCGCCGCCGTAGGCGACGACCGCCTGCAGGCACCCTGACTCGTCGTGGGGGATCACGTAGGCGTTCCACGTGTCCCATCCTTCGGGCACGTTGGCGACGCCCATCGCCACGGGATCGTCGAACAACGCCAGGTCTTCCTCCATGACGTCAGGCGTGGCGTCCCGCGAGGACGCGCCCGGAAGGCGCACCGACAGGTCTGCGCCCAGGTCGCCCAGGCGAACGTGCTGGTCGAGCTCGGCCGACGAGCCGTTCAGCTTGATATCGACCGTCCGCGGCGTCCCGTCGTCGTCCACCGTCAGCGCGATCTCGGCCGAGTCGACGTCGTCGCTGTTGGCGCCGAACAGGCCTCGGGCGACCTCGGCCCGCATGATCGACCGCCCATGGGAGTCCTCGCCATCGCGGAAGTGCTCGGTGGCGCCGTCGAGCCACTCGGGCAACAGGGACATGTCCGGCCACCCGAGCTCCGGGGTCTGCACCCACTGCCGCCGGTCGAGCTGGTCGGGATAGGCGCTGAACCGGGCCCAGAAGGCCGGGCCGGCGGGCAGCGACACCCCCACGTGCTCGATGGAATACCCGATCCGGAACTCGGTGACCTCGTGCACGTCGCCCGGCAGCTCGACCTCGCCGCGAATGTCCATCTTGCCGTAGTCGGGGTCGCGGTCCGGGGTGGTGTGCTGCTCGAAGTCCACGTTGCGGAAGCTCCGGGTCCCTTCGTAGCGGAAGCTCCCGGCTTCGGTGAGCACGTCGGCGGCCTGGGTGAACAGCTCGGCGAGGTCGCGCTCGTCGCCTGCCGCCGCGGCCCGGTCGGCGTCCTCGGTCAGCGAGACCTCCGCCTGGTCCCTGGCCGTGAACCCCACCACGGTCGCCGCCACCAGCGCGGCTGTGCCCAGCGCTGCGACCAGGCGCGCAGGCCACCGGCGGCGTGGCATGCCCGGAGGCACGCGGGACCCCGAGGTTTCCCCGACCACCAGCCGCCACTATCCCACGGTCAGTGTGGGAACCGTTGTCGGGGGCGGCTCACCACGCGGTGGCGACAGCCCGGCGGTGGGCGACCTCGGCGGCCGCCACCGCGTCGCGTCCCGGACCGCCTCCGCTGGGCGGCTCGGGATGCAGGCGCTCGCCCGCCAGCCCGCTCAGCGCGGCCGAGGTGGAGTCGCGCAGGGCCTCCAGGTCGTAGCCGCCTTCCAGGAATGCCAGCACCCGCCCCGGCTCCACCAGCGAGGCGAGGACGCGGGTCATGTCGGCGTAGTCCCCGGAGGTCAGGCCCAGGTCGGTGAGGGGATCGGCGCGGTGGGCGTCGAAGCCCGCCGACAGCAGGAGCCAGGTGGCGCCCACCTCCTCCGCCAGCGGAGCCACCACCTCGTCGATCGCGGTGCGGTAGACGTCGCCGGTCGCGCCCGGCGGGACCGGCACGTTCACCGTGCGGCCCACCCCTTCGCCCTCCCCCGTCTCCAGCACCCCACCGGTCCCCGGATAGAGCGGCCACTGGTGGAACGACACGTAGGTCACGCGCTTGTCGTCGTAGAAGAGCTCCTGCGTGCCATTGCCGTGGTGGGCGTCGTAGTCCACGATCAGCACCCGCTGGTCCCGCTCGGCGAGGGCCGCGGCCGCCACCGCCACGTTGTTGAACAGGCAGAACCCCATCGCCCGCGCCGACAGCGCATGGTGGCCCGGCGGCCGGACGGCGCAGAACGCGGCCGTCGCCTCACCCGCCTCCAGGCGCTCGATGGCGGTCAGGCCCGCCCCGGCCGCCAGCAGCGCCGCGTCCCA
>JBKPRV010000265.1:0-3168 GCA_046734715.1 Actinomycetota bacterium
GTGCCGCCGGGTCATAGCCGAAGGACACGTCGTCGAACACGACCGCGCCGGAGATCGGCGGCAGGTCGTAGGCGCCCGGAGCCTCGGGAACGCTCGGCTCGACGGCGAGGAGCTCGCGCAGCTTGGCCACCGAGGACTGACCCTGCTGGTAGGTGTTGTACAGCTGGACCAGCTGCTGGATGGGCGCGAAGAACGAGTTGAGGAAGAGCACGAACGCGGTGAGCTCGCCGACGCTCAGGTCACCCCCGAGCACCATCCGGCCGCCGACGAGCAGCACCAGCGCCTGCCCGCCGTACCCGAGCACCTCGGTGGCCGAGCTGTAGGTGGCGGACAGGTGGGCCGTGTAGTCGTTGGCGTCCCGGTAGGCGCCGACGACGTTGCGGTGGGCCACCACGTTGCGGGGTTGGCGGTTGTAGGCGGACACCACCCGCACGCCGGCCAGGCTCTCCGACAGATCGGAGAGCACTCCGGCGATCCCGTCACGGACCCGGAGGAAGCCGGTGTCCGACGCCGACCGGAACCACAGGGACAGGGCGACGAGCGGAGGCACGATGATGAACAGCGTGATCAGCGCCAGCTTCGCGTTGTAGACGAACAGGGCGATGCTGACGACGAGCATCGTCAGGCCTTGCACTGCGAACTGGACGAGCCCCTCCTGCGTGAGCTGCTGGAGGTTCTCGATGTCGCTCGTCATCCGCGACATGATCACGCCCGCCTTTTCACCGGTGTAGAAGTCGAGCGACAGGCGCTGGAGGTGGGCGAAGAGGCGTACCCGGGCCCCGTGCATGACCTCCGCCGACACCCGGCCGGTCGTGCGCAGGCGGCCTCGGGCGGCGGCGATCGTGGCCACCACGGCCAGGACCGACGCGATGCCGACGGCCACGATGACCGTGGCGTTCTGGTCCCGGATGCCGTGGTCGATGCCGATCTGGACCAGGATCGGACCGGCCTGGAGGGTGACCGCCTCGATCACGACGAGGACCGACGCGACGAGCACGACCTTCCAGTGCGGCGCGAACATCCGCCTCAGGTTCAGCGGCCGGCGGTCCTCCGCATGTTGGGTGAAGGTCGCCACCGGGCGGGTGTCGTCCTCCTCGCTCTCCGCGAGGGTGGCGACGAACTCCCGGAACTCGCTGGGGATCCCCGCGAACGGCAGGCCGCTGTTGGCGTTGGCGCGGTTGGCGTTGCCGCCCCCGAACATGCCGCCACCGCCCCCGGCACCGAACATGCCACCGCCGCCACCCCAGCTCATGATGGGAGCTCCTCACCGGTGGCGACGGTGTCGGTCTCGGCCTCGAGGGCCTGGGCGAGGATCGCCGCGTACCGCGGCTCGTTCTCCAGCAGCTCGGTGTGGGTGCCTTCGGCGATGATGCGCCCGCCCTCGAGGACCGCGACCCGGTCGGCGAGGCTGATGGTCGAGAGCCGGTGGGCGATGATCAGCGTGGTCCGCCCGGCCATCAGCGTGCGGAGGGCGTCATGGATGCCCTGCTCGACCTGGACGTCGACCGCGGAGGTGGCGTCGTCGAGCACGAGGATCGGCGGGTTCACCAGCAGCGTGCGGGCGATGGCGATGCGTTGACGCTGGCCCCCCGACAGCGTGTAGCCGCGCTCGCCGACCACCGTGTCGTAGCCGTCCTCCAGCTCGAGGATGAACTCGTGGGCGTGCGCCGCCTTGGCCGCCGCGACCACGTCCTCGAAGTCGGCGTCGGGCCGGCCGTAGGCGATGTTGTCGCGCACCGACTCCGAGAACAGGAACGGCTCGTCGAGGACCAGGCCCACGTGGTGGCGGAGGCTCAGCTGGGTCAGGTCACGGACGTCGTCGCCATCGACCAGGACCCGGCCGCCGGTCACGTCGTAGAAGCGGCACAGCAGGCGCGAGATCGTCGACTTGCCGGTGCCCGTCCGGCCGACGAGCGCCACCGTGTCGCCGGGGCGCAGGTGGAGATCGACCCCGTGGAGGACCGGTGTGCCACTCGGGTAGTCGAAGTGGACGTCCTCGAACCGGACGTCGCCGAGGCACTCGACGAGGTCGATCGCCCCGGGGCGATCGAGGACCACGGGCTGCTCGTCGAGGATCTCGTAGATGCGCAGGGCGGAGGCCGCTGCCCGCCGGCTCAGCATCATCAACATGCCGAGCATCCGGAACGGCACCTGGAGCATGAGGACGTAGGCGCTGAACGCGACGATGGCGCCCACGGTCAGCTGGTCGTGGAGCACCAACCAGCCGCCGTAGGACAGCACCAGCGCGGTGCCCAGGCGGGGGAGGTTCTCGAGCGCGGGCGCCCAGTCGGAGCGGATGTCGATGTTCTTGACGTTGGCCCAGCGCAGTCTCCGGCTCTGCTCGTCGAGCAGGCCCAGCTGGCGCTGCTCGGCGGTGAACGCCCGCACCACCCGGACGCCCTCGGTGTTCTCGGCGACGGTGTTGGCGACGTCGGCGAGCCGGGCCTGGACCAGCCACGAGACCGGGAACAGCCGGCGGCGCAGCTCGACGCCGACCCACAGCACGAACGGCATCGGCGCCAGCGCGACCAGCGCGAGCGGGAGGTTGATGGTGGCCATCATCACGAAGGCCACCACCGCCACGCCGCACTGCAGGATGATGCTCGGCGCGAAGGCCAGGTACATCTGCACGGCGCGGATGTCGGAGTTCGCCCGCGAGATGATGTAGCCGGACTGGACGCGGTCGTAGAACGAGAACGAGAGCGTCGAGAGGTGGGTGTAGACGATGTTCCGGAGGTCGTACTCGAAGCGGTACGCGCTGCGGAACAGGTTGAGCCGGCCCACATAGTTGAACAGGCCCCGGAACAGCGCCAGCACGGCGAGGACCAGGATGTAGCCGTCGAGCGGCGCCGCTCGGTCCACAAGGGCGATGTCGATCGTCTGCATCACCACCAGCGGCATGACCACCTGGATGATCAGCGCCACGAAGGTGGCGGCCAGGGAGGATCCCAGCAACCACTTGTGGGCCGCCACGAGGGGCAGCGCCCGACGGGACCAGCTGAGCTCGTGTTCGGGCCGGATGTACGCGCGAGGCCGCTCGTACCGGGACGGCGGCAAGCGCGGGACGAAGGGCGACCCGGTCTCGGGGTCGGGCCCGACTCCGTCGCGGGACTGCTCGACGGCCGTCATGCGCCCTGTCTCTTATACACATCTCCGAGCCCACGAGAC
>JBKPRV010000266.1:0-6656 GCA_046734715.1 Actinomycetota bacterium
GCGTCAGCAGGATCGTCACCTTCGCGGGCGCGGCCCACTCCCGTCCTGTCCAGTCCGGACCGATCCAGCGCTGCTCGAAGGTCAGCTCGCAGCACGGGTCGTAGACCAGCACCTCACCGCGAGCGACGTCGGGCTTGTCGCCGAAGGTCGTTTCGACGAGGCCTCCAACGTGCGGCTCGTAGTGGGTGAGCTCGTGTCCGGTGCCATACCACGCGCTCATGCGTTCGTGGGTCGTGAACTCGTCCCAGATGCGTTCCGGCGTGGCCCGGATGATCGCGGCACGGCGGATGCCGAAGGGGCTGATGTCGGTCACAACATGTAACTTATTCGTTACGGATATCGCGGTTAACCGGCGACGGTCTGGACACGTGCCACAGCCTTAGGATCAGATCACCCCGAGCTGCTCGCGCACCGACTGGAGGAAGGCCGTGGCCAAGCGAGGGACCGCCCAGCGTCGGTTGGCGCGGCTCAGATCGCGGTGGGCGACACGGGTCCTCGCTGCGCTCACCGCGGCAAGCGTTGCCTTCGGCCTGACCGCGGTCGGCGTCGTCGGTGCAGCAGCAGAGTCGGACTCCGTCGTCAACCACGGCTCACCCGCCCAAGCGACCGGTCCGAGCGGGGATGCGGATGGCAACACCGTGCTCGGGTCGTCGCCTGCAGTCCAGATGCAGTCGGCGGGCGATTCCTTCATCGTCGCCGTCGAGGACTCGGCCGCGTTGCAGGACGTGACGTCCGACCTCACGGCGCAAGGGATCTCCGTCACCAACACTTGGGATGGCGAGATCACCGGGCTGACCGCCACGCTGGATGATGCCGCACGGGACGCACTCGAGGCCCGCGACGACATCGTCGCCGTCGAACCCGACCAGCCCATCGAGCTCTCCGGAACCCAGACCGGCGCACCGTGGAACCTCGATCGGTTAGACCAGCGAATCCTGCTCCTCGACTCGACCTACTCCTACACGGAGACGGGGTTGGGCGTCACCGCCTATGTGATCGACTCGGGGATCCGACTCACGCACCAGGACTTCGCCGGTCGCATCGGACCCGGCGCCTACTGGGACTTCGGCGACGGAACCGGGATCAGCGATTGCAACGGGCACGGAACCCACGTCGCCGGGACGGTCGGAGGCACGACCTGGGGCGTGGCCAAGCAGGTGACCATCACGCCGGTCAAGGTCTTCCCGTGCTCCGGACCGACCTCGATGTCGATCGTCGTCGAGGGGATGAACTGGGTGATCGGCGATCATGCCTCGGGCACGCCCGCGGTCGTGAACCTGAGCGTAGGAGGTGCCGCCTCCACCATCATCGACGATGCTGCGAACCGGCTCATCGCCGACGGGATCACCGTGGTCACCGCGGCGGGCAACGACGCCGCGCCGACGTGCTCGTTCAGCCCGGCGCGCGTCCCGGCCGCGATCACCGTCGCCGCCTCGGACATCAATGACGGCGACGCCTGGTTCACGAACCACGGAAGCTGCAACGACATCTTCGCCCCCGGCGTCGGCATCCGGTCTGCGAGCCACACCGCCGACACCGGCTCCCTGCTGAAGGACGGCACGTCGATGGCGGCCCCGCACGTCACCGGTGACGCGGCGCTGATACTCCAGCGGACTCCGCAAGCGACGCCTGCCCAGGTGTGGCAGACCATGTCGGACCGAGCGACACGGGGTGCCATCTCGGAATGCTGCGGCGACCCCGACCTGCTCTTGGCCGTGCCCGCTCCGCCGCCGTCGGGTGGACCGTTGCGCAGTTTGGTGCCGGCCCGGCTTCTGGACACGCGGCCGGGGAACCCCACGGTGGATGGGACCTCTCAGGGGCTGGGGCGCCAGCCGGCGGGATCGACCCTGCAGCTCACCGTGGAGGGACGGGGTGGGGTGCCAGCCGGCGTCGAGGCAGTGATGTTGAACGTGACCGTGGTGTGGCCCGCCACCGGCGGCCATCTGACCGTGTTCCCGTGCGGGTCACCGCAGCCGGTGGCCTCGAACCTCAACTTCGTCGCCGGCCAGGTGGTCCCCAACGCGGTACTGGCCAAGATCGGGACGGGAGGCCAGGTGTGCCTCTTCACGTCCGCCGCGACCGACATCGTCGCCGACGTCAACGGCTACGTCCCGGCCGGCGGTTCGCCGAGCAGCGTGGTGCCGGCCCGTCTCCTGGATACGCGGCCGGGGAACCCCACGGTGGACGGGATGGCTCAGGGGCTCGGGCGCCAGCCCGCGAATTCGACCCTGCAGCTCACGGTGACCGGGCGCGGTGGTGTGCCCGCAGGCGCCGAGGCAGCGATCCTGAACGTGACCGCGGTGTCGCCCTCGTCGGGCGGCTATCTGACGGTGTTCCCGTGCGCGTCGCCGCAGCCGGTGGCTTCGAGCCTGAACTTCGTGGCCGGCCAGGTGGTGCCGAACCTGGTGCTGGCCAAGGTCGGGACCGGTGGCAAGGTGTGCCTCTACACCACGGCGGCTGCCGACCTGGTCGTCGACGTCGATGGCTTCGTGCTTGCCGGCGGTTCGCCGAGCAGCGTGGTGCCGGCCCGGCTGCTGGATACGCGGCCGGGGAATCCCACGGTGGACGGGATGGCTCAGGGGCTCGGGCGCCGGCCCGCGGACTCGACCCTGCAGCTCACGGTGACCGGGCGCGGTGGTGTGCCCGCAGGCGCCGAGGCGGTGATCCTGAACGTGACCGCGGTGTCGCCCTCGTCGGGCGGCTATCTGACGGTGTTCCCGTGCGGGTCGTCACGGCCACTCGCCTCGAACCTCAACGTTGTCGGCGGCGAGATCGTCCCGAACGCAGTGCTGGCCAAGGTGGGAACGGATGGCAAGGTCTGCCTCTACACCAGCGCCGCGACCGACATCGTTGCCGACGTCAACGGCTTCGTGTGAGCGTGGGGCTGCCGTCGTCCGGTGACGTCTTGGGAAACTTCTGCCCGCCATGTCGAGAGTGGGATTTCTGCTCCGTCCCAGGGTGAACGCGGCCAGAGGGGCCGCCATGACAGGAGGAGCACGCCGTGGCCAAGGACCTGTCACTCAAGTCCCACGGAGGCACGCCGAGCGACGTGGCCGAGATCCTGGAGAAGCCGATCAGCCAAGAGATGCTCAACCGGGACCTCGCCCGTTTGGCGTACGTGGCCCACGACGGCACCCCGAGGGTCATCCCGATCGCGTTCACGTGGAACGGCACCGAGGTCGTCATGTGCACCTCGACGAACGCCCCGAAGCTGGCGTCGCTGCGCCGGAACCCCGCCGTCGCCCTCACCATCGACACCGAGGTGCACCCACCGAAGATCCTGCTGCTCCGGGGCGACGCGGTGCTCGACGAAGTCGAGGGCATCCCCGACGAGTACCTCCAGATGAACGGCAGCTACGAGATGACGCCGGAGCAGCGGATCGTGTGGGAGGCCGAGGTCCGGTCGCTGTACGACTCGATGGTGCGGATCGTCGTCCAGCCGACGTGGGCGAAGCTCATCGACTTCGACGAGACGTTGCCCACCGCCGTCGAGGAGCTCGTTCGCCGACGTGCGGAACGCCGGGAGGCGTAGCCGTAGCGCCGTCACCAGGAGACCACCATGGCCAAGTACCTGCTGCTCAAGCATTACCGAGGCGCGGCGGCGCCGGTGAACGACGCCCCGATGGACGAGTGGACGCCGGACGAGGTCGAGGCGCACATCCAGTACATGCGCGACTTCGCCAAGCGGCTCGAGGACACCGGTGAGTTCGTCGAACACCAGGCGCTGTCGCCGGACGGCGTCTGGGTGCGATACGACGGCGAGGGACGGCGGCCGGTGACCGACGGCCCGTTCGCCGAGACGAAGGACCTGATCGCCGGCTGGACGGTGATCGACGTCGACAGCTACGAGCGGGCGATCGAGCTTGCGGGTGAGCTGTCAGCCGCGCCCGGTGCCGGCGGCGAGCCGATTCACGAGTGGCTGGAGGTCCGACCGTTCCTCACCCTGCCGCCGACCGTCACCGAGTGACCGTGGACGATGTCGAGCTCCGCGAGCTCGTCCCGCAGGTCCTGAGCGTTCTCGTCCGTCGCGGCGCCGACTTCGCGACGGCCGAGGACGCCGTGCAGGAGGCGCTCATCCGGACGGTCTCGGCATGGGACAAGGAGCCGCCCGCCGATCCCGAGGGCTGGCTGATCACGGTCGCCTGGCGAGTGTTCATCGACATGGCGCGGTCGGACGCGGCGCGTCGCGACCGAGAGGTCCGATTCGATGCCGAGCCCTCGGCCGGCGTGGCGCGGAGCGGCGACGACACGCTGCACCTCTACTTCCTGTGCGCGCATCCCGAGCTGACCCCGTCGTCAGCGGTGGCCCTGACCCTCCGGGCCGTCGGCGGTCTCACCACGCGGCAGATCGCGCAGGCCTACCTCGTGCCCGAGACCACCATGGCGCAGCGCATCAGTCGCGCCAAGCGCACGGTCGCGCAGTCCGGGCTCGATCGTCCCGGCGACGTGCAAACGGTGATGCAGGTGCTGTACCTCATCTTCAACGAGGGCTACTCGGGCGACATCGATCTCGTGGCCGAGGCCATCCGGCTCACCCGGCAGCTGGCATCGTCGGTGAACGACCCGGAGGTCCACGGGCTGCTCGCCCTCATGTTGTTGCACCACGCACGCCGGCGCAGCCGCACCGGACCCGACGGACGCATCGTGCCGCTCGCCGAACAGGACCGCAGCCTGTGGGACCGGGCGCTCATCGCCGAGGGGATCGCCATCCTGCAGGCTGCGCTCGCACGCGACCGGCTCGGCGAGTACCAGGCGCAAGCAGCCATCGCCGCGCTCCACGCCGATGCCAGGGGTGTCGAGGACACCGACTGGGTCCAGATCGTGGAGTGGTACGACGAGCTCCGGCAGTTCGCCGACACGCCGATCGTCCGGCTCAACCGCGCCGTCGCGGTCGGCGAAGCGTTCGGCGCGCCTTCCGGGCTGGCGGCACTCGCAGAGGTCGACGAGCACATCCCGCGGCGCGATGCGGTCGCCGCGCACCTCCACGAGAAGAACGGAGATCTCGAGCTGGCAGCCCGCCTGTATGCCGACGCAGCCCACAACGCCCCCAACCTCGCCGAGCGCGATCACCAGATGCGGCAAGCGGCGCGGCTCAACCAACTGCCGCGCCCCAACCAACGGCCGCGGCCGGACGGGCTCGGCGAGTGATCCGGCGCTGGCGCGGACTTGCCGGGCGCCAGAGCCCGGCCGCCGGCGCAGCCCCGCAGGCATGGCCAACGCCCCGTGGGGTGGGGCGTTGACCGTCCGCCCGAGGTGGGTCTACCGGGTCCGGGTGCTCAGGTAGTGGTCCGCAAGCTCCTTGCGGTAGGCCTCTTGCTCGCGGCGGGCCTCCTCGAAGTCGGGAGCCTGCTTGATCTGCTCCTTGGTCAGGGTGACGTAGACCCTGCGGTCGTCGTGGTGGACGCGCTACCCGCCGGGGGCGGGGTGAACCAGGTCAGTGGCGCTGGCTGAGCCAGGCGAGCACGTCGTCGTAGACGCCGCCGGCGTTGGCGTGGGTGGCCCAGTTGCGGGCGGTCGCGAACCACTCCCGGGTCGACGGGGTGACCGAGCGGGCCGCGGCGGCCAGGTCCTTGGCCGTCAGCGGGGAGACCGCGCCGTCGCCGCGGCGCATGGTGGCGCGCAGCTTGGCCTCGACGGCGCGGTCGACCACGGCCGCCAGGTCGGCCCCGGAGAAGCCGTCGGTGCGGGCCGCCAGGTGGTCGTAGTCGACGGACTCGACCGGCTTGCCCGCGCACAGGATGCGCAGGATGGCGGCGCGGGCCGGCGGGTCGGGTGGGGGCACGAACAGGATCCGGTCGAAGCGACCCGGGCGCCGGAACGCGCTGTCGACGTACCAGGGGGCGTTGGTGGCCGCCAGGACCAGCACCGAGTCGTTGTCGCCCTCCACCCCGTCCAGCTCGCTCAGGAACTGGTTGATGAGGTGCCGCCCGCCGCTGGCGTGCATGTCGGCGCGGCTGGCGCCCAGGGCGTCGACCTCGTCGAAGAACAGGACGCTGGGAGCGTTGCGCCGCGCCCGCTCGAACACCTCGTGCAGGTTGCGTTCGCTCTGGCCGATCCACATGTCGAGGATCTCGTGCAGCCCGACGGCGATGAACGGGCCGCCGAGCTCGCCCGCGGTCGCCCGGGCCAGGTGGGTCTTGCCGCATCCGGGCGGGCCGTACATGAGGATGCCTCCGCCGGCGGCCTTGCCGAAGGCGGAGAACAGCTCGGGGTGCTGGAGGGGCGCCAGGATCTTGATGCGGACCGCCTCCTTCACCTCCCCCATGCCGCCCACGTCGGCGAAGGTGACGTCCGACCGCACGAGGTCGATGTCCACCGCGAGGTCGATGTCGCCGACCAGATCGTCGAGATCGAGATCGAGGTCGAGCGCGGGGCCACCGGCGACGACCGCCTCGGCCCGCATGCCGAGCCGGTCGGCGAGCTCCGGATCGGCCAGGGCGGGCGACCCCGCCACCGCCTGCAGGTAGCAGGTGCGGGCCTCCGCCACCGCGCCGGTGGCGAGGTGCAGGCGGGCGGCCAGCAACCGGGCGTCGGGGGACGCCGATCCCGCGGGGCGGCTCTCCAGCACGGCGAGGCCCTCGTGGTGGCGCCCCTGGCGGAAGAAGGCGTCGGCCAGCCCCACGGCGCAGTGCTCGT
The DNA here is from genome assembly GCA_046734715.1 of Actinomycetota bacterium. Classification (GTDB taxonomy): domain Bacteria; phylum Actinomycetota; class Acidimicrobiia; order Acidimicrobiales; family VFJN01; genus ZC4RG19. The sequence goes on from JBKPRV010000266.1 coordinate 6,637, forward strand.
CGTCGGGGGCCAGCTTCAGC
>JBKPRV010000267.1:0-4533 GCA_046734715.1 Actinomycetota bacterium
GGAGCACGAGCACCTCCGGTGGGCCCAGGACACCCGGTGCCGCCTGATCTCCCTCCAGGCCACCAGCGGACCCGCCGCGTCGCTGTCGATGAAGGTCGAGGAGGTCCTCGCCCGCATCAAGAACCTGCTCACCTGACAGCCATCGCTCGGGCCTTCGTGTGGTGCCCGGCCGGCGAGGGGTAGAAGGACTGCATGGGAACGCTGCACGAACGCAATCCCTCCCTCTGGGTCGCCACCACCGAGCCCGGCGACTACCCGGTGCTCGCAGGTGACGCCCAGGCCGACGTGATCGTCGTGGGAGCGGGCATCACCGGCCTCACCACCGCTCGCCTGCTCGTCGAGCAGGGCGCGTCGGTCATCGTCGTCGACGCCGGTGACCTGTGTGCGGGCGCCACCGGCTACACGACCGCCAAGGTCACCTCGCTCCACGGGCTCGTCTACGCCGATCTTGTCGACAGCTTCGGGGAGGACCGCGCCCGGCTCTACGGCGAGGCGATCGAGGCGGCGATCGACACCATCGCCCGCCTCGTCGAGGGGGACGGCATCGCCTGCGGGTTCGAGCGCCGCGCCCATGTGGCCTACACCACCGATCCTGGCTCGGGCGAGGCGGTAGCGAGGGAAGCTGAGATCGCGGCCCGGCTCGGACTGCCGGCGTCGGCGTCCACGCCGTCCGAGCTGCCGTTCGAGGTCGCGGCCGCGGTGCGGTTCGGGGACCAGGCGCTGTTCCACCCGCGGGCTTACTGCCTCGGTCTCGCCAAGTCGATCGCTGGCCGAGGCGGCCGGGTCCACGCACACACGCGTGCCCGCGCCGTCGACGGGCGGGTCGTCGTGACTGACCGGGGCCGGCTGGAGGGCAACTCGGTCGTGATAGCGACCCACCTGCCGATCGGGAAGATGGGCGCGTACTTCGCCCGCACCGAAGCGTGGCGGTCCTACGCGCTGGCGGTCGAGGTCACGGGCGACCGTCCGCACGACATGTACATCAGCGTCGACTCCCCCACCCGCTCGTTGCGCACCGCCGGCGAGCACCTCATCGTGGGCGGCGAGGGACACCGGGTCGGCGACGCCCACGACACCGGCGAGCACTACGTGGCGCTCGAACAGTGGGCCCGCGAGCACTTCGGCGCGCAGCACGTCGCCTACCGCTGGTCCGCGCAGGACTGGTCCGCCGCCGACGGTGTCCCCTACATCGGCCGCATGGCGGGACGCCACGACCGTGTCTATGTTGCCACCGCGTTCGCCAAGTGGGGCATGACGCACGGCACCGTGGCGGGCATCCTCATCAGCGACCTCATCGCCGGACGCGACAACCCCTGGCTGGAGGTGTACGACGCGACGCGGATCGCGCCGAAGCAGAGCCTCCGGGGTGTCGTCTCCGCGAACGTGCACGTGGCCCGGCGGCTCATCGGGGACCGCCTCGGCGCCGGCGACCGGGCCACGCTCGACGCGCTGCGACCGGGCGAAGGCGCCGTCGTCCGCATCGACAGGCACCCCGTGGCGGCGTTCCGGGACGACGACGGCACAGTCCGGGCGGTCTCGGCCGTCTGCACTCACCTCGGCTGCCTCGTGGCCTTCAATCCCGCCGAGCGGACCTGGGATTGCCCGTGCCACGCCTCGCGCTTCGCCACCGACGGCGCCGTGATCGAAGGGCCGGCAGTGGACGACCTCCCCGCCCGGGACAAGTGACCGTGCCGGGGCCTGCCGGCCCCGCCGCGGTGGTCCAGCGCCGGGAAGGCTCGTCAGCCCGCCGTCACGCCGCCCAACAGAGCGACGAAACGGGCGGTGGTCTCCTCCCAGGTGGGCAGGCGGCCGCCGCGCTCGGCCGCGGCCGCCGCCATGCGCTTTCGGTAGGGGACGTCGCCGGCCAGGCGGGCCAGGGCCGTGGCGAGCCCGGCCCGATCCCCGGGCTCGACGATCAGCCCCTCCCGCCCGTCGTCGGCGAGGTGGGGAAGGTTGCCGGCCCGCCAGCCGACCACGGGCAGGCCCGCCGCCATGGCCTCGCCGTAGACGGTGCCGTACGGCTCGCGGTAGCTCGCCAGCACGAACACGTCGGACGATCGGTAGAGCCGGGCCACCTGCTCTCGGCTCACCGGGCCATGGACCTCCACCCGCCCGGCCAGGTCGGGCCGGGCCAGACGGTCGGCGACGCGGCGACCGTAGCGCCGCTCGGCGTCGGTCCGTCCGACGAGATGGAGCACGGCGAGGTCGGGTGGCAGCCGGGCGAACGCCTCCAGGAGATCGAGCGTGCCCTTGCGGGCGACCCAGTTGCCGACGCTGAGCAGCGCCGCCTGCCGCCCCTGCCGCAGGTTGGGGAGCATGCCCTCGGGCGCGGGCGCGACGTCCCGCCCCGGCGGCACGACGACCGCGGGGACCGGGGGCAGGTCGGTGCCGGCCAGCGTGGCGCTGGCCAGCACGAGCAGCGAGCAGCGCCGGTATAGAGCTCGGTCCAGGGCCGCCACGGCGCGGCGGCGCGCCGTGCCGTGGTCGATGCCCCCGGGCGGCTGGTGCAGCACGGCTACCAATGGTGGGCCCGGGCGCCAGGGCGCAAGGTAGGCGGCGGCGATGCTGTCGACCACCACGACGTCGGCGGCCGCCGCCCGGCGCAGCGGGCGCAGCGCGAACGCCGCCGGCAGGGGGAACGGCAGCGCCGGGAGCGACACCAGGTCGATGCGGGCGCCGTGCCGGGGAGCGAGCTCGGCCAGCCGGAGGTGGTAGAGGTAGCCGCCGGTGAGCTGGTGCGGCGAGCCGAGGGTCAGGAGGGAGGCGAGGAGCATGCACGTCCTCCACGTGGCTCCGACAGCCTTCGGGATCGGCGGGCTGTTCGGCGGCGGCGAACGTTATCCGCTCGAACTGGTGCGGGCCCTGGCGTCCGAGGAGGGGATCGACTGCGAGCTGGTCACCTTCGGCCCCACGCCGGCGGCCGGCCGGGACCCGTCGGGCCTGAGCGTGCGGGTGCTGCGACCACTGGCCCACCTGGGCGGCCACCCCGCCCATCCGCTGGCCCCCGGGGCGTGCTCACCGCGGTCCGGGGCGCGGCCGTGGCGCACCCACCACACCCGCAGTGTGCCGGCCCGCCTGACTGCCTTGGCCGCGCCCCGGGGCGCCCTGCTAGTGACCACCGACCACGGGTTGGGTGCGGATGTCACGCCGGTGGGCGCGGCGCTTCGACGGGTTCCTGCCGGTCTCCCGGTCCGGGGCCGCCGCGCTGCGGGCACCGCCTGCCCGGACCCGGGTGGCCTACGGCGGTGCCGACCCCGCGCGGTTCCGGCCCGACCCCGCCACCCGCCGGGCCGGCGTGCTGTTCGTCGGGCGGCTGACCCGGCACAAGGGGGTGGACCGCCTGATCCGGGCACTGCCGGCGGGGGCCGACCTAACCGTGGCCGGCACCGCGGGGCACGACCGCCGGGCCCCGGAGCGGAGCTATCCCGACCTGCTCCGGTCACTGGCCGCGGGGCGGTCCGTCCGGATGACCGGTGCGGTGGCGGAAGCCGAGCTGCCGGAGCTGCACCGACGCGCCGCGGTCTTCGCCCTGCCGTCCGTCGATCGCACGTGCTACGGGCGACCGGTGGCCGTACCAGAGCTGCTGGGTCTCAGCGCGCCGGAGGCAATGGCCAGCGGCACGCCCGTCGTGGCCAGCCGGATCGGCGGGGTGCCGGAGGTTGTATCGGACGGCGAGACCGGCTTCCTCGTGGACCCGGGTGACGTCGGTGCGCTCCACGACGGCCTGGCCATGCTGCTGGCCGACGCCTGGCTCGCCCGGCGAATGGGAGACGCGGCCCGGGCCGCCATCCTCGACCGGTTCACTTGGCAGGCCTGCGCCCGCCGGTGCTTGGCCGCCTACCGGGAACTGTCAGTTGACCGGTGCCCGGTAGGCGCCGAACGCGACCGCTGACTCCCACACCCGCACGGCGAGGTCGTGCCCGCCGCCGTCGCGCACAGGGCCGGCGAGCGCGCTGTGGAGCCAGCGGGCGAACACCTCGACCGTCACCGCCTCCGCCTCCGGCGGCCTGATCGCCTCGAGGTCCCGGTCGCGCAACCGGTCGGCCACCCCGGCGAGGGCGGCATCGAGGATGTCGAGGTCACACACCATGCCCCGCTCGCCGAGGTCGGCCCGCCCCACGACGACCTCCAGCCGATAGTCGTGGGCGTGCAACTCGCCCTCGGGGCCCTGGACGCCGGGCATGACATGCAACGCCCGCACCTCCACCGCCGTGCCGACTTCGTACCGAGAGGACTCGTCCACGTTCGTCACGTGTACCACAGCGCGGCATGCAGCAGGCCGGCGGCGCCCTCGTCGACGGCGGCGAAAGCGGCGGCCGCGTCGGGGAACGCAAACGCGTGGGTTGCCAGCGCGTCGAGCGGCAGCTCGGCCAGGAGGTCCCGGGCCACGGCCCGGCGCCGCGCTACCGTCCAGCGGCCGGCCAGCGCGGCGGCGATGGTGGACACCTGGGTGCTGCGGATGCGCAGCCGCCGCCGGTGGAACTCGGCGCCGAGCGGCAGGGTGACCTCCTTGGTGCCGTACCACGACACGAC
>JBKPRV010000268.1:0-2319 GCA_046734715.1 Actinomycetota bacterium
GGACAGGCGAGTCACCGGCGCGCACCCCCGCATCCGCTCCGGCCGGGGTCTCGCTGCTCCGGCCGCCCACCGAGCGAGCCGGCGACTCACCGGCGCGCACCCCCCCATCCGCTCCTGACGCGCCCTCGCTGCTCCGGCCACCCGCCGGGCCGGCGGACGGGTCACTGGGGCCGGTGGGTCGGGCCGGTGGGGCGGGTCGGGGCGGGCGGGCGGTGCTGCCGGGGCTCCCGCTGGGGTCGGTGCTCGGGCTGGTGCTGGTGGGCGGCTTCCAGCCGGGGGGGACGATCGATCCGTCGGGGAGGCGGACCACGACCGCCGGGGTGTCCCAGGCGCCCTGTACCCGAGGTTCGCTGGGCCCGCCCGCGTCCGGGCCCAGGTCCTCGTGCTCGCCGTCCCGCCGCCGGCGCTTGGTCATGGCGTACCGCCGCCCGCTCGGGCCAGGGCGGCGCGGCCTCGGAACTCGGCGGCCTCGCCCAGGTCGTCCTCGATGCGCAGGAGCTGGTTGTACTTGGCCACCCGGTCACTGCGGGCGGTGGCCCCGGCCTTGATCTGGCCACAGTTGGTGGCCACGGCCAGGTCCGAGATGGTGGTGTCCTCGGTCTCGCCCGACCGGTGCGACATCACGCTCGTGTAGCCGGCGCGCGCCGCCAGCTCCACTGCGTCGAGCGTCTCGGTCAGCGTGCCGATCTGGTTGACCTTGATCAGGATGCTGTTGGCCACGCCCGACTGGATCCCCCGGGCCAGGCGCTCGACATTGGTGACGAACAGGTCGTCGCCCACCAGCTGCAGCCGGTCCCCGAGGGCGGCGGTCAGCGCGGCCCAGCCGTCCCAGTCCTCCTCGGCGCAGCCGTCCTCGATCGACACTATGGGGTACTTCCCGCTCAGCTCGACGAGCAGTCCGACCATGTCCTCCGGCGTCAGCTCGCGACCCTCCCCCGTCATCCGGTAGCGGCCGTCGCGGTAGAACTCGGTCGACGCGGTGTCGAGCCCCAGGGCGATGTCGTCTCCGGGCGTGTAGCCCGCGCCCTCGATCGCCTCCACCAGCAGGCGCAACGCCTCCTCGGCCGAGCCGAGGTCGGGCGCGAAGCCGCCCTCGTCGCCCACCGCGGTGGACAGACCCCGCTCGTGCAGCACCGACTTGAGCACGTGGTAGGTCTCGGCCCCCCAGCGCAGCGCCTCGCGGAAGCTGGCCGCGCCCACGGGCAGGATCATGAACTCCTGGAAGTCGACGTTGTTGTCGGCGTGGACCCCGCCGTTGAGCACGTTCAGCATCGGCACCGGAAGCACATGGGCGTTGGCGCCGCCGACGTAGCGGTACAGGGGCAGGCCCAGCTCGTCGGCGGCCGCCTTGGCCACCGCCAGTGAGGCACCGAGGATGGCGTTGGCGCCCAGGCGGCCCGTGTTGTCGCTGCCGTCGAGGTCGCGCATCTGGGTGTCGACCTCGCGCTGCTCGGTGGCGTCGTAGCCGATCAGCGCGTCGCGGATCTCGTTGTTGACGTGGTCGACCGCGTTGGCGACGCCCTTGCCGCCGTAGCGGGCGCTGCCGTCGCGCAGCTCGACGACCTCGAACTGGCCGGTGGAGGCACCGGACGGCACGATGGCGCGGCCCTCGGCCCCCGAGGCGAGGTAGACCTCTACCTCGACCGTGGGGTTGCCGCGTGAATCGAGGACCTCACGGCCGACGACGTGCTCGATACTCGACATCGTGCCTGTTGCTCCTGTTGCGAGTGTGGTTCACGTTACTTGCGGATCAAGCTCTCACGTGGATCATCCGCGCTTTTCCTGCGCGCGGAATCGGTCCCGCACGTGCTCGGCGGCGATCCGTAGCTCGGTCTCGGCGTCGTCCCCCGCCTCGCCCGCCGCGTCCACCGCGTCGAGCAGCCGCCAGGCGGTCTCGCCCAGGCGATCGTCGCCCGCCACCAGCTCGCGCCAGTCCACCCCCTGCGATGCGGCCTTGCGCTGCACCTTGTGGGCGTAGAGCAGGGCAGGCAGGGCCGCGGGGATGCCGTCCATGACGCTGGCCCGGCCCTTCTCGGCCTTCTTGAGCTGCTCCCAGTGGGCCGCCACCTCGTCGGCGCTGGCGTAGGCCGCGTCGCCGAACACGTGGGGGTGGCGCCCGATCAGCTTGGTGCTCACCCCCTCGGCCACGTCGGCGAGCGTGAAGCGGCCCTCCTCGGTGGCCAGCCGGGAGTGGAGCACGACCTGGAACAGCAGGTCGCCGAGCTCCTCCTCCAGCGCGTCGAAGCCCTCGCCCGCCTCCACGTCGAGGTGGTCGAGGGCCTCCAGCACCTCGTACGCCTCCTCCAGCAGGTGGCGGCG